>JAJRVK010000044.1 GCA_024277315.1 archaeon
AGCATCAACACGACGGCGATCTACCTCACGATGGACATAGAGGAAAGGAGCAGGACGTATAAGGAGCACGGGCTGCCTGCGATATAACCCTTTTCCAGGATTTTTTAGAACCTTATTCTTCCAATTTTCAAAGATTTTTTTTTAACAATTTTTCATTTTTTAGAAAGCTCCTCTTCACATCAGAGCATTTAAAAATAAATACATATTCGTTTTTCTATTTTCAAATAAACAAATTCTGTTAATTGATATTTTTAATTCTCATTTTATCAAAATCATACTCTGACAGAACATCTCCCAAAAGATATATGGAACCTGTTATTAGAACGGGATTCCCGTGTGTGAGCGCATTATCCACAGCATCGCCCACATCCTTTATGCCCTCAGAATCACCGTATTTCGAGGTGATTGCCATCAATTCCTCCATTTTCATGGCTCTTGGGCCGTATCTGGGCTCCGTCACGACGGTTTTTTTGGCGCCTTTTACGAGCGTGGATGCGAAAGCCTCGGCATCTTTGTCATTTAGCATCCCGATTAGCAATGTGTAACTTCCCCAGAATCCCGTATCGATAAGAGTTCGTTTGAGTGCTTCCGCACCATGGGGGTTATGGGCGGCATCCATTATTACCAACGGATTCCTCGAAACAAGCTCGAATCTCCCTCTCCATTCCGTTTCCGTTATTCCAGAGATGATGGCACTTTTCTCCACGAATATCCCGTCGTGTTTCATCAATTCGGCGGCGGCAATAGCGAGGGCGGCATTATTTGCCTGATGTCTTCCTGCCAGAGGCACCGCCACATTATACTCGTCATAGATTCCCCTTATTCTCGCTTCGACACCTTCGATAGTGCTGGAAAGGACCTTTACCTCGATATCCCTCCCAAGGGCGAAAACCTCAGCCCCAACATCTTTTGCCCTTTTTTCGATGACACTCAGGGTATCTCCCCGTTCTCCGGTGACGATGTTCATTTCGTCCTTGATTATCCCTGCTTTCTCACCGGCAATTTTCAGGAGACTGCTGCCCAGATGTTTCGTGTGGTCCCGGCCTATTGTAGTTATCACTCCTGTACTGAACTTCACGATGTTGGTGGCATCCAGCCTGCCGCCCATACCCGTCTCTATAACCCAGACATCGGAATTCTCTCTGAAGTGTTCGAAGGCTATTGCCGTGACAACCTCAAAAAATGTGGGATATACTCCCGTTTCGTTCAGATATTTCACGATTTCTCTATACCTCCCGATATATTCCATGAGCTTATGGGAGTTCATGGGCTTTCCGTCGATGGCAATCCTTTCCTCGAATCTCAGCAGATGCGGTGAGGTGTATGTGCCTGTCCTGTATCCCGATTTTCTCAGTATGCTGGATATCATGGCGGCAACAGAGCCCTTTCCGTTGGTCCCGGCAATGTGCACTCCCTCAGCGCCCTGATGCGGGTTTCCCATGATTTTCATCAGGGTTTCCATTGTCTCCAGACCGAGCTTGACACCGAACCTCTCGAGCGAATATAGGTAATCCAGCGCTTCTTCCCTATTCAATCTCATCTCCCCATATCTTTTCAGTATATGCGTATAAGAGAGGAGCGGCTATTATAGTAATGAGAATAAAGAGTATCAGGGCAGAGAATATCTCCGGCCCTATGATCCCCGCATCCATAGCATATTTTGCGAGTATCATCTCCAGAGCGCCTCTGCCAAGCATGGCTGTACCGAGCATGAAGGATGCTTTACCGGGAAAACCGCAGAGTAGAGCTCCTCCTCCGCAGCCCAGATACTTTCCTATGAATCCGAGACCCACAAGTAGCCCCGTAATGGCGAGAATCAGCAGATATTCGGTTGAAGGAAGTCTTTCCTGTGAGAGAAGAAGGCCCATGTATCCGAAGAATATAGGCGAGAATACGGCCTTCAGCATTGCATCCAGATCGTCGTTCATATTGTTCCAGGCTATCCTTCTTTTAAGCATGGGTCCTACCTTGGTACCCCATTTACCCACGATCAGCCCTGCTATGTACGCTCCTATCACCTCATGGAGTCCGACGGCCCTGGCGGCTATTGCGAATGCGAATGCCAGAAGGAATGTCGAAGTCAGAAGGAGTTTTTCGGAACCTTCCTTATGTCTTATCTTGTCGAAAAGAATCTCAACGATTTTGGTGACTATGAAGAGAGATATCAGCATGAAAACGGCGATCTTCATACTTAAAATCGCTATGAAACCGGAATCGAGGGTTGTATTCCCGAAGACCGTTGAGGCCACGATACCAATTATAAAAACCGCTATTATGTCGTCCACAAAACTCGCTCCGAGAACCACAGCCTTGAGTTTGGGATGTTCCGATTTCATGAACACACCGGCACACACCTCTATGGCGCTGTTGCTCATTATCGCAGCTAGAAACAGAACGGCGGTCCAATCGAAACCGAGCGCCACGAGTGGAAAATAGACCACCACAAAGGTGATGATCACACCGAGAAATCCAACGATGCTGCTGCTCTTCAGGTTCTTTGCGAAAGAGTCGAAATTCGTCTGCATTCCGGCGACCATCATTATCAGTATTATGCCGAAATCCGCGAAAAGCCCGAGCTCCGTCGTTGGCTGAATAAGCCCGAGAATCATCGAGCCGAGGATGAACCCTCCGAGAACCTCTCCTATCATAGCCTGATATTCATATTTTCTGAACATAAAACCGAGGAGACGACTGGCCAGAATCAGCACTATCAGAGAGGAAAGCACGCCTAGCTCCATTTCTCATCTCCGTTTTTACGCATTGAAGCCGCATCTACAGGGGATTTATTAAGTTTTCTCACGGAAATCGGCATCTCTATATACCATTCCATTCTCCGATTTCCGTGTCTCTCGTAAAGCTCGGAAAGATGAAGATTCGCTGGTGTAAAGAGTGCAATGTCCCCCTAATAGGGAAGCGGTGCTCCGTATGCGGTTCCGAAGGATTTGCCGTGAACATGACACCTCCGGGAGATGCCAGACCTGCCTTCGACTTCGACAAGAGGATGATAAGGGAGCTTGCGGACAGACAGTTCGGAGAGGGCTGCGGAGAACTCCTTGTACCCGAGGACAAGATAGTGCTTCTCAACAGGGCTCCCGCGGA
>JAJRVK010000045.1 GCA_024277315.1 archaeon
ATAGGTGATGTCTATGCTCGTCTCGGCGGTATTTCCTAGCCTGTCGGTTGCGGTTATGTAGAACGTATTGCCGCCGGGAACAAGGTTGACCTCCTTGGTGAAGGTTCCGTTTACGCCTATGACGATCTCTCCGTTGACGGTGACTATCGGATAATCCTCGCCGGCAACGGTTATCGTTATGGTTACCGTGCTCTCGTTTCCGGTCACGACGGAAGGTGCGGTTACCGTTATCTCCGGCGGAGTCGTATCCAGTGTTACGGTCTTCGTATCGGTTGCCGTGTTTCCTGCAGCATCCGTGGCCTCTATGGTTATGGTGTTCGCACCTTCGCTAAGGGCGACGATGGTGCTGAACGAGCCATCGGCATAGACATTAACGGATTCGCCGTTAACGGTCAGACTCACGGAGTTGGTGTCGCTCACAATTCCCGAGACCGTTATCGTCGGGGTTGTAACTACGGCTCTCAGGGTATTGACTTCTATCACGGGTGCCTCAGTATCGAGGGCGACCTGGAACACATAGTAGAATTCGACGCCGTTGCCGTCCGTCACTGTTATCGCTATGCTGTTGTCTCCCTCGTGCAGTGTCACCGGCACGGAGAATTCTCCGAACCTGTTGGCAATCACGGTTTTTCCTCCGGCTGTCACGGAAACCTCGGGAGCCGTTATTCCCGTGAGCGTATAGTTCGCATTGTTTGTGAGCGTCGGGGATGTGACGTACATGCCTGGCGGGATGGCACCTTCTTCGGAAGATCCCGTCGGGAACAATTCGATGGCGCTCTCTGGAATTCCTTCAGGTGGCTGGCCCACCTCTCCCGTGGTTCCTTCGGCAGCGATTGTAAATGACCAATCGTAACTGGCAACATTACCAGCAAGGTCAGAGACAGAAATGGAAACAGTGTAGACACCGACCGAAAGTTCCGATACCGAACAAGCGATACTGGATTCTGTCGCCGATCCGTATATCTTCTCACCATCCAACAATACAGAAACGCTGTTCACGTCTATGCCGGTGAAACTGTCCTCGTAGTTGGCCACAATGTTGAGGGAGCTCGTCTCAAAGACCGCTCCGTCGGAAGGTGTCGTGGATGTTATCATAGGGGCCTGGGTATCTACGTACAGCTTTATGGGAAGCAGGAAACACATGGAGACCGGGGCATTCCCGGGACTCAGGAAAAGAGCGGTATCTTTAACTCCGTCGGCACTATCCGAAAAGTCCCAGGTAAGATTCAGGGAATAAAGTTCGTTTGGACCTATATACGGAGGCACATCCACAACTGAGAACGGAGATTCGCCAGAAGCCAGTACTTTTATGTATAGGTCAAAAAGACCTACAGGTCCGGGCACATCGTAACCAGCAACTTTTATTATGTACACTCCGGCTGCGGGCATAATCAGAGTGACTTCCTCATCGGCATCGGCATCGGCGCAGTACTGGACGAATTCATCGGGCTGTGCAATTCCGTCTCCGGCTATTGAATCTATCACACCGTCTCCGTTAACGTCTTTCTGCTGCCCGTCCAGGAAAATTCCCAGGTCAAGATCGTTTATTCCGGAAACCGGCAGTATGTGGAAATCCAGAATCAAGGCACTTCCGTCTGAGTTGTCATATATTTTGGTGTATCCTGCCAGGGCCAGGAACTCTATAAATGTGATTTCGCTGGCTTCTACTCTGGCTACATTCGGGTCCTGGACTATTTCCTGGTTAAGATACTCGTATTTGCTTGGCGCTGCAACGAGGACGGATACCGATTTGTTATATCCGGGATCAAACGGGTCGTTCGGACTCTTCCAGGGAATCTGTGACAGAACATCCAGGTTGGTATTTCCGGCTTTCTGGTTCGTGACGATCTCCATTGCATAGGCACCTGTACTCTTGTCAACGGTGGGAGAAGGATAGATAGTGAAATATCCGGATTCTCCTTTGACACTTGTATAGGGAGAATTCTTCAGGGCCGTATTCTGTATGGCGACGATGTTGATACCTGAACTCAGTTCAAAGGATTTTATAACTCCGGGCTCTCCGCGTTTTCTAAAATCTCCAGCAGCGTCTGTGTCTGTTTCTTTAAGTGGATACGGCCCGTATCTGTTAGGATTGTCCAACGAGAATTTATCTGCCGAATCGGGTGAGAAATGACGTATTTCAACATAATCCCCTATACGATCGAGATTGAGATCCACCAGCAGTTTTGTATTCACCTTTGATTTGTAAGTGTCCGCTATCTTTGTGTAGTAGAACCTCCAATCGCCGGAACCTCCGCCATATCCTCCGCATACCATACTGTTCTCGAAAAGCATGGGTTGAGAAGGTACATCACCACCTATGGAAAGATGCGGTCCGTTTCCAGCAACATTTATAAGGACAGGTATGGATGTTATATATCTGTAGTAGTCATATTCTGCTGTGATCGCATCTTCGGCATACAATGGAGCTGAAAATACTATTCCACCAGAGGAGTAATCCACGACATAATCAACATTTTCTGTCAGTACCACTCCGTTCTTATATATGACCAGCGTTCCAGGAATCGGGGGATACGATGTTCTTGCCGTGTAATACCCTCTTTTGATGGAGCCCCAGCGGAATGTGGCCGTAACATTGTCTCCTCCTTTCAAGGCGGGTGTGAATGTTATCTCTCCGGTTCTGTAGTTTATGGAATACGAGGTGTTCGACATCTCCACTCCATTGTTATATAGGGTGCAGGAATAAACAGGAGAATGAGATAGTGTCACGGTGGAGACGGCATCGGCCGGATTGTAGTATGTATAGTCGGCGAATATGTACTCTCCCGAATTCAGTCCGACAGAGAGCGTGATATTTCCGCTCGTGTAGTTCAGGATATAATCCGTATTCTCGACTAAGGGGTTAGGACTGAGATAATCGAAATAAGCATAGAAATCGATGGCCTCGTCCGGGAACAAAGAAATGCTGACATTGATGTATCCTGTGGTTCTGTTCACGGTAAATCCGAGATTTGTGGCGGTATCGGCAAACCAGTAGTCGTAGGTTCCCGCCACATAGTCGTAATCGTGTATGACTATCCATGTTTCGTTCGTTATGTTTCCATGGGGGAGGAAGAAGCCCCAGTATGTCTGGCTTGTTATTGTTTCATTTCCCAGGGTACTGAAGACCATGGATTCGTTGTTGTATGTGGCAGGTATCATTTTTGTAAGAGCGCAGGAGAGGATATTTCCGTTTTGTAGTGTTCCGTTGAACGGGTCCGAAAACGTTACGTTTTCTCCTTCGACTGAATACAAAGGTACGGATGCGAGGCTCTCATTTTCTATCACCGCCGTATCCGGGTATGAAAATATATTTTCGCTTTCCGTACTGAGACCGTATCTCAATCTTATGGCCCCTTCGTATGATCCGACACCGGTACTGTTGGGTACGGAAACAGAAGCTGTTATTGTGGCAGAAGAATCTCCAGCTATGTTCAGAGTCGAAGGAACGCTAAGCCAATCCCAATTGGACCGCCCGTAGAACTCACATGTTATGTTCCATACCGTCGGTGTGCTTCCGCCACCCAGATTTCTCAACCATACAAGAATTCCATCATGCATTCTCAGAGCGGGGTCATGTATTACTGCAGTCAGTACATTGGCACCGGTGGCGTACGATGCGGTCACTCTGTTTCTTTCATTATACGCCGGATTTTGCGGAGTATCCGTATCCGGAACACCATTGTGATTCTCGTCGGTCCAGTCGTGAAGTTCCATCCAGAACTGATTGGAGCCGAAATCGTCGGCATCTGTATATGCCGTTATCTTTATCAGTTTTGCATTTGCCCACAGTGCAGGATCGAGTCCAGAAATCTTGTATCCCGTGAGATTATAGAACCCGGTCTCATTCACTATCGTCCACATGTCCAGGCCTCCGGGTATGGTGACCGTATATGTCGCTTCTCCGATCTTTCTGGTTACTTCCGGAGAAACGGTTCCGGTAACCGCCGGACCCATGTTGGTTAGTGTGAAATCCTTTGTATCCGTTCCTCCCGGATAAAGCAGATTTATAAACGCATCATGGGACTGCCCATCGTAACCTCCAGGCACCCAGTAGGCTGGCGAGGCCAGTAGACCTTCCGAGCCGCTCGCTATGGACGTGGAGCGCATGGCGTTCGCATATCCCGCACCTTGAGACAGGACATCGTAATTTATATCGTCTGCACCGGACATGATAATCTTTTTGGTAATTTCTGGATCGGGATATACCGAATTGGCGGAATGATACGCATCCATTATGAGGGCGACTATTCCAGCAGCAGTGGCTGAGGATAGTCCCGGGCCGTTCCAGACCTCGACCGGATTGGTATAGGTGGTGTCCGTATCATATCTGGTATATAGCGGTTCGGCACCTATGGCAAAGAAGCCGGTTGCAGCGATATCCGGCTTTGGCTGGCCCAGAAGAGTTGGACCTTTCGAAGATGCAGAGATTATATCTCCATATGCCGGGTTCGGTCCTTTGTCATACCCGTATATTGGCCTGTAGAACATATTTGTGGCCATTCCGGCGGTTATCGCACTTGGTGCAGCCCCCGGGGAAGATATAGTTCCGTAGCCGTTCCCATCTCCTCCGGAAGATGCTGTGAAGACCGTATATCCCTTGGAATAGTCCACAGATATCCAGTCCATAAATCGGGAGGCGAAGTCATAGCCAGATGCAAAATTGCTTCTGCTGGCTATGGATGTTGTTACTATGTTGGCATCATCGGAAGTTGCAGTAACTCCGTCATAGCCTTCGGTTGCGAAATACCAAGCATCATACAATCTTCCGACTATTGGAATTACGGTGGCATTTGGTGCTATACCGAGGACCGGTTTCAGTGTCGGTCTGTTTGGATGGGGCATGCGTCCCTGGCCCACTATGGCAGAGGCCCGGTGAGTGCCATCGGAGGAATCGAGGCCGAATTCGCCCAGGAAGGCCACCAGTCCGCCGTTTGAATAATAGTAGTTGTTCAGGCCGTATCTATCGGCGTATATGTCGGAATAGGGAATCGGAATGTCTCCGTATTGATAGTCCACAGTATATGTGCCGCTAGGTAGAGAATGCAGGAAGGTTATTTTCCCAGTGATAGGATCCACCGTGTACAGGCCATAGGTATAATCTGCCGTCAGGATGCTTGCGTTGGATAGTTCAAAGTTTACCGATAGCACTCCTTTATCCGAATCCAGACTGTAATCCACACCTTCAGTCAGCTGACCGCTGAAATTATAGAATGTGTGGAACTCGTCTCCCGGGAGATTCTTAACAAAGGGATCTGTTCCGTTTATAAGGTCTGCAGAGAAGGTAATGGTCCCGGTATTTGTGTCCAGAAGATAGTCAACTCCCTCCACAAGTTTTTTCACTCTTTCAGCATACCACCCTTCATAGGTTCTGTATCTGTAAATGCTGATGTTTTCGATGCTGGTATGTTGCAGTGTGAATCCGGTTTCATCGCCGGTTTCAAGAGTATATACGTAATCACGGATCATCAAATGCACTCCCTGAAGTTGCAGGCTCTTTATGTTGGAGTTGTTCAGAGCAAGCGTTTCCTTGTTCACCGTTTCACCGGAAACGGAGGCCGTTGTGTAAGGCACGCCGTCTCTGTATATGGTGACGGTGGAAGTCGGGAGTGCGATGTTCGTGTAGCCAAGCTGTGCCGTAGCAGAATCGCCAGCCACATCATTGGAAGTTATGTTCAGGGCTTCTCCCGTAACAGTATTGGCGGTGCTGATGAAATATATCATGCCTCCGGATATGTCAGCCAACCCATCGCCGTCCTTATCCTGCCACGATATCTCATCTCCTTTCCTACATGCCTTTTCATCGGTAAACGTACCGTCCCTGTCCAGATCCACATAAACGGTATCATAAACTCCTGGTACGTTCTCGTCCACCACAAGGACGGCGGGCTTGCCATGGGCGATGTATTTCTCGAGGTTCTCGCCCGGATGATAGCCGAAGTGGTATGTCCCGCTCTGGCTGTATATGCCTGTTACCTCATAGCTGGAGTTGTAGCTGTAATTGAAATAGTAATGTGCCGAGCTATCGTAAGGTGCAAGAATTGTGATATTCCCTGTTGCGGTATCCACGGAGTATTCCGAGGGCGAGAGATAGTATACGGTCGTTCCAGCCACCACCATAACATCAACATCCGGAAGTATGGTCGTATTGACCTCGCCCATGAAATCGTGCGGAGGCACTACCGTATAGTTAACTATTTTGCCGCTTATGTTTGCCTGAGATATCGGAAGTTCTTTTTTGACAACATTTATGACCTCCACTATGCCATCCAGATACATCTTATCATGCATGAATTCCCTGTACTTAACGAGATAACTCTCGACAGGTCCACCGGCAGCACCATCATCTCCCGGAGCAATCCACGATAGGGCGACCTCTCCGTTTTCATCGGCAGTCCCGACACTCAGGGTTATGCTTCCGGGAGGTACGGTATCGTCGGTAACCGTGGCATTCGCCACATTGGAGGGTGAGCCGAAGTTAAGGGCCTCGTCTTTTCCGGACACTCTAAAATAGCCCGTATTTCCCGGGGTTATGTAAGTTCCCACCTGAATGAGAAAACTTTCCAGAGAACCCGCAGGTTTCGGAGTGTATACTCCAAGATTAGATTCGTCATATGTGTAGAAGGTTACGTTGTCTGTGGAGTATTCTATCTTATAACCGCTGCAAGTGCCCGTAGAGCCATCATCTCCCGGTGCCGTGAAATTGAGCCATACCGTCCCGTGGTCAGGACCGGAGGAAACGGTCAGGTCCGAGATGTTTCCCGGAGGTATGCTATCTACTGTGGGAGAAGCACTCGGATTATTCGAGAGTGCCCCCGAATTTCCGGCCTCATCAACGGCTTCGACCGCAAAGTAAAGTAGTGTGCCTGTTGGAAGATTTTGCAGAAGATGCGACTCGACACTTCCCCCGATTCCCGGGGTCCATGACTGCGTGTACTCAAAAGCAGAATCGAAATCCGTCTGGGTGCTTATCGGAGAAGCTGAGTATTTTACAACATATCTCTCAGCCCAACCGACAGTGCCATCATCTCCCGGTGCCGTGAAATTGAGCCATGTGGACCCGTGATCAGGGCCAGGCTCTGCCGTTAGGTCAGAAATAGAAGAAGGAGCGCTCACATCGGCCATTGCGGCGGCGCCAGGTGAATTGGAAAGCCCGCCGACATTGCCCCCATCATCCACGGCCTTTATGGAGAAATAATATGTTGTTCCGGGTGTAAAGGCTGGACCAGAGACAGTATAATTCTCTGTCAATCCTCCGCTTTTAGGGCTCCAGCTCTGAGAATAAGTAAGGGCGGCATCGAAATCGTTCTCGGTGTTTATGGGAGAGGTTGAATATTTGACAATATATGCGGAAGCCGTTCCGAGAGCCCCGTCATCCCCCGGGGCCGTCCATGTGAGGACAATCTCGGTGTTGTTCACTCCGGTGGATGCCGAAAGGTCGGTTATGGTGTCTGGAGAAATGTCGTCGGTGGTTACAAAAGCTGCCGGGCTGTTGGAGACATCTCCCCTGTTGCCTGCCTCATCAACGGCTTCGACCGCGAAATAGTATGTTTTTCCCGGGGTCAGTCCTTCAAGAAGATGGCTTTCGGGACTTCCGGGAGCGAGAGGTATCCATGTCTGAGTATGTTCCACGGCAACATGGTCGAAGCATACCCAGTTGGAGATGGGCAACTCGGAGTATTTTACTATATACGAACTCACACTACCTCCTGCCAGATCATCCCGCGGGGCTGTCCAGTTCAACCATACGGTGCCTTGGTCCTTACCAGATTCCGCCGTCAGATCCACTATGCGGCTTGGCTTCTCATCATCTCTCTTAGGAATGGCGCTTGGGCTGTTGGAGAGTGAGCCGTGATTTCCGGCCTCGTCGAATGCCTCGATGGCGAAATAATAGGTCTTTCCGGGCTCAAGATTCCTGACTACATGGTTCTCCGTTGAACCCGGTGCGAGAGGGACCCACGAAGAGGATTCCAGATACGATGTTGCATTATCGAAATCCGCCTGAGTGAGTATCTGAGAGGAAGGAACGGGTATCACCTTTGCTCCCGCAGTTCTGCTGGTATCCACATACCAGGTCCCATCTACACTCCCCGTAGAAAGGAAGGTCTGCATGGATGGTATATCCACGGCCAGGGGCCACCCGTCATAATATGTTAGATACGGCTTTTCGGCGAGAATGGAGGAGTCCACTGCCGAAACATCGAATCTTGCCTGAGTTCCCTGTAGGTCGGGATGTCCGAAATCTATCCCAGGTCCGGGAATGGCTATCTTAACGCCCGAACCTATGAACCCCTGACTCCAGGCTTCCTTAGCACTGTGATGCTGTATCGAAAATATGTTATCCGGCTCTTCGGGTGGAAAATATTCATCATAATCCGAATCTTCCATATGCGGATAAACCCCGATGACTCCGGGAATGCTGGAAATCTCCTCGATCATATATCTGGGAATTTTAACCGCAGGTATTGCCAGACTTCCAGTCGATTTTTCGCCTATAGCAGCATCTATACCTCTCGATTTCAAAAATGAGGAGAGGGCTTTGATATCTGTGGTTGGCACATCAACGACGACAAGATCTTTAAGAACAGGCATAGAGACTCTGTCTTCGATTTTTCCGTAATCCTCAATAAGAGCTGTTTTTTGGTCATTTTTTATGTTTTCCGTGGAACCTTCTGCCAACAGAAGGCCGTTCATGCCCGTGGTGAGCATCAGCAGGGCTATTATAAGGCACATTTGGCCTTTAAATCTTCTTTTATGGCTCTCTTTCATTTAAATCATCCTCCAGATGAATTTCTACCATTCATTCAGAGTCCCGTATAAGTAATTTTTTATTTTGTTATTGTTAATATATATATTTGTACATTTTACCATATTTATCGAATATGCGGCAAAACGAAACTTATAAATACTCATAGAACAATAAGGTCATACCCTTATGCTCTTTTTAGAGCATGTATAAGAATAAGACCTACCGAAGAGGAGGTAGACACATGAAAAAAAGAGGAATAAAAGCTAAAAACGCCCTTATTGTTCTAGCGATAGCGGCGCTGATGGCCCTGCCTGCAGGAGCTCTAATGGCAGTCACATCAGTGCCGGAGGCAGCGGCGCCCCAAGGAAACATATTGCCTGAGAGAGCGCCGAGCACGATGATACGGCTGAAAAACGCCCAATTTGATGTGATGAAAGGAGAGCCGACCCTACCGGCGGCTCTGAAAATGAAAGAATACCCGAATTACTACACATATTACATCGTC
>JAJRVK010000046.1 GCA_024277315.1 archaeon
ACTTCTGCATGAACGAAGTGAATGCAGGGGGTGGGACGAGTGAAAGTGTATAGCGATTTCACGGGTAAGACCCCTGCACGACTGAGTGCAGCGAAGGAGTGCAGGGGTTAGGATTTGAATTACAATACAATGCCGAAAGGAAAAAAATGAAAGGAACGAGGGAGCGCTGGCGCGGAACCTATGACTTCCTCCTGATAGCGCATGAACATCTCTTCGTTTTCAGGAAACCGTAGGAAAAGTTAGATGCGGGACATCCTACATTATTGGTGTTTTTCATCGTCCATTCTATTGAACCTTCGTTCAGTGTATTGGGGCGGTTTCCCCACAACCTTTATGTTACCCTGTTCTGTATGGTTCCAAAAAGCCAACGGAGGCATATTATGTATGAAGCAAGATTTCATGGACGAGGCGGGCAGGGCGCCGTTACCGCAGCCAATATTCTGGCGGCTGCGGCATACTCCGAGGGAAAATACTCTCAGGCATTTCCCATATTCGGCGTCGAGAGAAGGGGGGCGCCGGTGGCCGCATTTTTGAGGATAGATGAGAAGCCCATAGACATAAAGTTCCAGATATACGAGCCCGATGCGGTCATAATACAGGACCCCAGCCTTCTGGAAGTGAAGGAGGCGAAGGTCAGGGATGGCCTGAAACCCGGGGGCGTTGTCATAGTGAACACGAAAAAGGACCCGTCCGAGCTGGATTTCGGCGATGCTGAGGTCTACACCATAGATGCCACGGGAATCGCGATAGAGAACCGGCTGGGAACGGCCACGAATCCCATCGTTAACACAGCGATTATCGGTGCTTTCGTCAGGGCAACCGGTACGATATCGCTCGATGCCGCTGTGAAGGCAGTCTATGAGCTTTCACCTGCAAAGAGAGATGAGAATGTTGCCGCCGTCAAGGCGGCTTATGATAGAGTAAAGGGGGTATGAAATGGATAAGATAACGCTTGGAGCGGTCAACACAGAGCCGGGAAGTTCTCTGAACTATAAGACAGGCTCGTGGAGGACCATGAAGCCAGTGCTTACGCCGGAGAACTGTATATTCTGCAACATGTGCTGGGAGTTCTGCCCTGATAGTGCGATAGAACCGGCGGATCCGAAGAGCAAAAAGCCGATAAGGATAGATTATGACTACTGCAAGGGATGCGGAATATGTGTGGAAGAATGCCTTGCGAACAAGAATGCGAACCTGCCGAACGCACTCGAAATGGTTCCGGAGGAGAAGTGATAGCATGGGAGTCAAACAGGTAGTTAAGGGAAATTTCGCAACCGCTGTCGCCGCAAAGCTCGCAAGAGTGGATGTGGTTCCCGCATATCCGATTACGCCCTCCACACTCTTCCCTGAGCAGATTTCGCAGTATGTGGCCAACGGAGAGATGGACGCGGAACTCCTGCTCACGGAATCAGAGCACAGTGCGATGAGCGCTGCCATAGGTGCGAGTGCGTCCGGTGCCAGAGTGGCTACGTCAACCGCATCTCAGGGTCTGAAGCTCATGAGCGAGATGCTCTTCATCGCATCCGGAATGAGGCTGCCGATAGTGGTTGCGGTGGGAAACAGGGCCCTTTCCGCCCCGATAAACATCTGGTGCGACCATTCGGATACAATGGCTGAAAGGGATTCCGGATGGATGCAGTTCTATGCTGAGAGCAATCAGGCGGCTCTGGACCTCATGCTCATGGCTTTCAAAATCGCTGAGGACCACAGGGTGCTCCTTCCCGCAATGGTCGGTCTGGACGCCTTCGTTCTCACCCATACCATGGAAGGCGTGGACGTACCGCTTCAGGAGGAAGTGGATGATTTCCTTCCCCCATATAAGCCGGTGTACACCCTGAATGTCAACAACCCGATGACCTTCGGCTCTTTTGGAACCCCAGCACATTACATGGAGTTCAAATATCAGCAGTGGGAGGCCATGAAGAGCGCCAGAAAAGTGATAGATGAAGTGTTTGCAGATTTTGAGCGGAAATTTGGAAGGAAATACGAGAAGGTCAGCGAGTACAGAACGGATGATGCGGAGATAATATTCATCACCATGGGCTCTGTGAGTGGAACCGCAAGGGCTGCTGTTGACAGGCTCAGAGAGAGAGGTATAAAGGCCGGTGCTGCGAAGATTGTCGTTTTCAGACCCTTCCCGCTCGAGAGGATAAAGGACATAGCAAAGAAGGCGGAGGTTCTGGCAGTACTGGACAGAGCGGTATCGTTCGGAATCTCCGGGCCTGTTTTCACGGACATAGCGGGTGCCCTGACCAACGAGGAGGAAAAGCCCATGCTTCTGGACTTCATAATAGGCCTAGGGGGAAGGGACATAACCTTCAGGGACTTCTTTGAAATGGCAGAGATCGCAAAGAAGACAATGAAAGCCGGAAAGGTGGATGATCCGGTGCACTGGATAAACCTCAGAAAGGAACTTCTCGAAGGAGGTGCATAATATGGCGAGCGATGAACTCTTCGTATCCGGTCACAGAGGATGCGCGGGATGCGGTATGGCCACAGCTGTCAGGATGGTGCTTCAGGAAGCCGGGCCGAACACGATAGTTGCAAATGCAACCGGATGCCTTGAGGTCATGACAACGGGATACCCAGAGACGGCATGGAAGATTCCGTGGATACATGCGGCATTCGAGAATGCTGCCGCCGTGGCATCTGGCGTTGATGTGGCCCTTAAAAAACTTGGAAAAAGAGAAGGTGTGAACGTACTCGCATTCGCAGGCGACGGCGGAACCTTCGACATAGGATTTCAGGCGCTCTCCGGTATGCTTGAGAGAGGGCACAACATAACCTATGTGGTCTTCGACAACGAGGCATATATGAACACCGGAATCCAGAGATGCTCCTCGACTCCACCATATGCTTCGACAACGACATCTCCGGCAGGAAGGGTTATACCCGGAAAGCAGGGTAAGAAGAAGCCCATATCGAAGATTGTGGCCGCCCATGACATCGCATATACGGCAACGGCAACCATAGCACATCCCAAGGATCTGAAAACCAAGATCAAAAAAGCTCTGGAATCGGAAGGGCCCTCATTCGTTCAGATATTTTCGCCCTGTCCTACAGGATGGAGATTCCCCAGCGAGCTGAGCGTGAAACTTTCGAAGATGGCGGTGGACACAGGAATATTCGTCCTGTGGGAGCTGGAAGGCGGGAACTTCGACAACATAAGAATCACCTACAAACCAAAGGAAAGGAAGCCTGTAGAAGAGTACTTCAAACTTCAGGGAAGGTTCAGGCACCTGCTGAAGATGCCTGAAAAAATAGCCGAGATACAGAGAGAAGTGGACGAGAAATGCGCTGAATTCGGCTTCTAAACCCATTAAATTCAATTTTGATTTTTTAAATCTATAACATGAAGTAATCATAGTAAGATGTAAATACACCCTGCATTTCCATGTTGTTCTATGTTTGACAGAAAGCTCGCCCAAGAACTTGTTGAGCAGTACGATGTCGACAGGATAAAGATTGGTGCCATCGCATCCCACTCGGCCCTCGATGTCTTCGATGGTGCGGTTGAGGAAGGTTTCGAGACCGTTGCGTACGCTCAGAAGGGAAGGGAAAGGACATATGCCGACTATTTCCGTGCGAAAAGGAACGAAAATGGGAATGTCGTGAAGGGGATGGTGGATGAGACCGTTGTTCTTGACAGGTTCAGGGACATACTGAAGATTCAGAATAAGATGGTAGAGGAAAACGTGCTGTTCGTACCGAACCGGTCATTCACATCCTATATAGGCATAGATGCGGTGGAAGACGAGTTCCATGTTCCGATGGTCGGGAGCAGGAACCTCCTGCGCAGCGAGGAGAGAGGAGACGAACAGGACTACTACTGGATACTTGAAAAGGCGGGCCTCCCGTTTCCGGAGAAGATAGAGAATCCGAAGGATATAAACGAACTTGTCATCGTCAAGCTTCCCCATAAAGTAAAGAAACTGGAGAGAGGATTCTTCACCGCAGCGTCATATAAGGAATATAAAGAGAAGGCCGGAAACCTTCTGAAGCACGATGTCATCACGGAAGAAGCGCTGGAGAACGCGAGAATAGAGCGCTATGTGATAGGCCCCGTCTTCAACTTCGATTTCTTCTACTCCCCGATAGAGGAAGAGATGCCGAAGCTGGAGCTTCTCGGAATAGACTGGAGGTTCGAAACATCCCTGGACGGCCATGTCAGGCTTCCCGCACCACAGCAGATGACCCTGCCGGAGCACCAGCTGGTCCCGGAATACACTGTTACGGGGCATAATTCGGCAACACTCAGGGAATCCCTCCTGGAAAAAGTCTTCAAACTTGCAGAGACCTATGTTAAAGCCACTCAGGAATATTATGCGCCGGGAATAATCGGACCTTTCTGCCTTCAGACGACCGTTGATAAGGACCTGAACTTCTACATCTACGATGTGGCTCCCAGAATCGGCGGAGGTACGAATGTACACATGTCAGTGGGCCATCCGTACGGAAATGCTCTCTGGAGGAAACCGATGAGCACCGGCAGAAGGCTTGCCATGGAGATAAGAAGGGCAATAGAGACGGATAAGCTGAAGGAGATTGTAACTTGAAGAGCATAGTGGTTCTAGCATCAGGCAATGGCACGGACCTGCAATCGATACTTGATGCTATAGAATCGGGTTACATCAAAAACGCAAGAGTAACGGCCGTGGTCTCCAACAATAAGTATGCCTATGCCCTTGAGAGAGCGAGAAAATATGGGGCCGAGGCAATTTACATAGACCACAGGGGAAAGAGCAGGGAAGAGCACGAGAAGGAGATAATCGAGGCCATAGAGCCGTTCAAACCCGATCTCATAGTCCTCGCAGGGTACATGCGCTCCCTGACCCCTTACTTCGTTAATCATTATCGGTGGAAGATAATCAACATCCACCCCGCTCTGCTACCGCTCTTCGGTGGAAAAGGATTCTACGGGGAAAGGGTGCATAAGGCAGTTCTTGAATCAGGTATGAAGGTCTCGGGCTGTAGTGTGCATTTTGTGACGGAAGATATCGATGGAGGACCGATAATCCTGCAGAAATGCGTGCCGGTCAAGGACTACGATACTGTGGAAACCCTGGCTGCAAGGGTTCTCGAGCAGGAGCATAAATGCCTTCCGGAGGCTGTGAAACTATTTTTGGAAGGGAGGTTGAGGGTGGAAGGGAGGAGGGTGATAAGAAAAATATAAATACTATACCAATGAACAATCTTTCATGGAAAGGCCGAAAATACCCCCATTACCTGAAAGGGATTCATCTCCGGAAGGAAAGGAGGATACGGACTATAGAAAGGTGATCATGACTTCCGTTGTCCTGGTATGTTTGATAATAATCATCGTGAATGTCATGTTCTTTCTATCGTATAGCCCGCCATCGTGTTCGTGTACCATCCCAATACGTTTCGTGACCGAAAATACCGGAGCACATAACTGGACACTTGAAATATCTGCTAACAACATTAGCCCGCATGAGTTGAAATATGCGATTATATCCGTAAATGGCACCATTCTCGCTCCTCCGACATCCTTCCCAATGGTCAGCGGTGTTCCGGATTCAAATGGGGTTACATGGATTGACACGGATAACAACGGAAAGGTGAATACTGGGGATGTGCTTATAATCGACAATCCCACTATCAATAGCGGGGACCGATTCAGAATCGTTGCCGGTGCCACAGGAGAGGTCGAGCTTCCGTAAAACCGCATGTGCGTCCAAACCTTTAAAAGCCCGAGGTGATTCCATCCCGTTTTATGATAGATAAGAGTCAGTGGTACGATAAGGCCGGAGCAAAACACCCGCTCACCGTGAAAGGAGACTGTTCCAAGCTGCACTTCACTCACGCCCTGGAGATGGAATACTTTCTTGTGACGAACAGGGGAAAGAAGCTGGGGCACGGTGCGGTGGAGAAGATATACGGAAAGATAACGGATTCCGACCTCGGAATAGTGCTTCAGAGAAGGATGCCGCCGGAATACAAGAGGAAGGTGCTGCAGATATACTGGGAGCAGTCCAAAGGCTCGACATACGATGCCCTGAAAGTTGACTATGATGTCCGAGGGAAGAAGGTAACCAATGAACTGCTCTCCATAGACAGGAACGTGGTGGAATGGCCGGTTCTCGAAATAGCCACGCCTCCGGCCGATTCTTTCTATGAACTCGCCTGGTGGACCTCCGCACTCATAAGTCTAATAGTGGAGAGACTGGAGGAGATCAATCTCAAGGTGTATGTTCTCGCTGCCGGCTCCAATCCTTACGAAGACCTGCAGGAAGCGATGAGAGGGGAATCTTTTCCGACCTGCGGTGACCATCACCACATAGGCATAATGATGGATGAGAACTCCAAGGAGCAGAGGACGATACTTTCCAACTTCTATCATCTGATGAGGCTCTTCATACCGCAGATAATCGTTCTCTCCGCCAACTCTCCGTTCATAGACGGGAAGCTCATGGGCAGGGTGAGGCACGGCGACTACGATGCTCCCTTCCCCGGAAGCGTCAGAAGCCTCAGAATAATGCACAACAAAAAGCATCTCTGCAATTTCAGTTCCCGCGAGTACATGCCCTATCTGAAGAAAGGCTGGGAAAACCCTGACGAGTTCATAAAGGAGTTCAAGAAGCAGAACAATTCTTTCAGGACGAACACCCATTTCCTGGATATGGATCCTTGGTCACCTTCCAATCACACGACAGAGATAAGGATCTCCGACTCGCAGCCAAGTGTCGCAAGGAGGATAGGCATAGCCATGATAATACAGGCCATTGCTATGAAGGCGAAGCACATGGCGGAGAACCCGGAGCACCTGGATGTCCGGGTTAAGAAGGCTCTGAGGATAAAGAATTCTGACCTGTTCACCATGAAAAGGGTTGCCGTACAGGGAGGCAACTGGTTCAAGCCCGGGAGAGGCTCCGTGTTCTCCAGAAAGGGCAGAAAGCTGAAGCGTTCCAGGTTTGCGGACCCCATATTCTCCGATACTGTGCTGGAGATGCTGAACTTCCTGAATCCCGAGTTCAAAGAGATGGAACTGACATATTCCCTGTTCCTTAACCCGATAAGGGCATCCGCCTTCGCCTGTGAGGGGAACGGCTCATCTCCGGCCCAGTACTGGATGCTCGATTACGCAAGGAGCGGGGGGGATATGGAAAGGGTCGTCAGGCGTATGCTGAAGGCCACCAGGAACGGTCGCAATATGTGGTACGATGCCATGGTACATGCTCCGATAGACTGCAAGGAAGCTCTGGGAGGCGGTAAAAGTGCTGCTGGTAAAGGATGAGTACGAACAGATACACACCTTCATCATGGTGGACGCTCATACGCACATAAAGGTGGAGGGTCTAAAAGGACTGCTGCCCTCCGAATTCGTAAGCAGATACCATCACACCATAAGGGAGATCGTCAAGGAGATGAATGAAAAGAAGGATATTTTCAGATATTCCTTTCCATGGAAGCTCAAGAAGCATGTCCCTGATTTCTATGAGTTCTGCCAGAGAGACCTCTACACACTTGTGCATTCCGAGGACATAGCCAAGAACATATCGAGATATCTCGGATTCGATTTCTTCATAACCTTTCCCTCCGACATACCGGACCCTCTGCCCAGGGATTACAGGAGGGTGAACGAATCCGTGAGACAGCTGCTTACGGAAAAATCACCGAAGCGGAAACCGCACAACAACCTGAGGTTCTTCGGATTCGGTAGGGTGGACCCGAATCACAGCGATGCCCTGGACACCGTTGACAGCGGAGCGCAGATGGGTATGAAAGGCTTCAAGATGCATCCCAAATCCGAAAGTTTCAAGATAAACTCGAAGAACGTGCGGAATGTGCTTAAAAGGCTAGCCGAGCATGACATACCCGCAATATTCCACACACAGGAGGAGATGGGTGAGAAGCTCCACAAGGCGGTGGTCAAGACCATCGAGGAGCTGATAAAGGAGGACAAGCTCGACCTGATACCCAGATTAAAGGTCATAATAGGGCACGCTCCCTGGAACGGGGCGGACAATCCTAAGCTCTTCAAGGCGCTCAGCCATCCCAACATATTCGGGGAGCTTTCGACCCTCAAACCGGAGAGCTATGAGACCTTCTTCACCAATGCCAGGGAGATAGACTACGGGGAGATGTTCGAGGCTCCGGGTCTAGAAAGCCTGTCCAGAAAGGAGGTGGAGGAGATGTACTTTCTTTCCTTCGGATATTCCAGACATAATTACTGGTCATCCAAGATAGCCTTCGGCACGGACAATCCCTATCCGCCGGCCTACGGCATGAGACCTCTTCTCAGATATCTTCTTAGCTGGGACTTTCCCGGGAACTGTTCCGACCTGGCCAACATATTCGGCATAACCGCTCTGAAGCTCATGCCGCACGGTGCCTTCTCCGGAAAGGACATAGGCGGAAAGGTCTCCGGTGCGGTTGAGTTCCATGAGATAGGAATGGAGGAAATCGAGGAGAGGAGCACCAGGATACTCGGCATAGACCTCATAATAGAGAGCTTTCCCGTTGCCAGGCTGAACGGGATCGTCATAACATATCTCGTCAACGGAAGGAAAGAATCCGTGTTCGTGAACTCCCTCTTCGACAAGAGCGCTCCCAAGAATCTGATAAGGGGAAATCTCTTCGATTTCAGCAGATCGAAGCTCTATCCGAACGGCGAGGGGGTCTTTGAGGAGATAGAGAAGAATATAAGCTAATCCTCGATTATGCTGTCGAAGCCGACGACGGTCGCCAGACCTGCAAGTATGCCTGTTATCAGCCTTAGGATGTTCGTGCTCTCATAGGCGGTTATCAGCTGGATTCCGCCGTCCAGGGCGAGAGGCAGTATTAGAGCGATTATCATCCAGAAAGGCATCTTTATTCGGAAGAATACCAGGAGAAAGGCGAATATGCCTATGGAAACGAATATCCCCGTGCATCTGGCACAGACAGGCATCTGGTTGCCGTTGACGAAGAACGAGCGTGATGCGTGCTGATGGCATTCCCAGTCACCGAATGTATATATGAGCCGGGATACCGGATTCCGCATGGCGGATATGTCGGAAGCGTGTTCGAAACCATTAACCATGCCGTCCTCCCCGAAGTTCACGGTGCCTGTCGGCTCGAATAACGGAGTTATCAGAAGAAGTGCGCCGAACAGCAGAAGAACGGAGGATATTATCAGTCTCAGCCTGCTCATCTCCCTCTTTCGTATATCAACGATCCCGCTTATATCCATCAAAGCACCCTGGTTATCAGGTTGTTCTCGAGCCCTATCTCCTCGACGAAAGCCACGGCATCGGAGATGTCCCCGACCTCATCTATGTTCGTGTGGGTGTCGGTCCCTACCGAAACCAGGACCCGGGTCTTAGCCAGTCTGGTAAAAAAATCCATTGCGAACCTGTAATACGGCCTGCTGAACTTCGAGTTCCTCGGAGAGGAGGAGAGTTCCACGAAGATTCCGTTGTCCTCGAGAACGTTCAGTAGTGCATCGTAGTCTATCTCTCTGAAGTTCCTGCTTATGTCATTGTGGGCCAGACCGCATGGGACCTCTATTTTCCTGACGATGTCGAATAGCTCCCAGAGGTGCATTCCCTCCCAGAGGTCGTCGTTCACATATTCGAAGAGGACGTAATCGAGCGAGTTCAACAGGTCGTATCGCATATCGTCGAAGTTCGTCCTCTCCCTGGATGCGTCTATTTCGACACCGGCCAGTACCCGGATGTCCCTTGAGTACTTGTCCCTGAACTCGGTCATGGCATCTATGTATCGCTCCAAGGCATAGTTATCCATGGAGCGCACCTTTCTCGTGAGATAGTGGTCGGTGATGCCCACATAGTTCAGACCTAATGATATGGCCTTCCTTATGATGGCCTCCGGAGCGAACATGCCGTCGGAGAAGGTCGAATGATTGTGGAGGTTCATTTTTATAATCTCCTCGTAGCCCATCCTCTGAGCGAGTCTTTCTTCCTCCGAGGTGTAGGGTATCATGCGCTCCATGTACCTGCATATCCCTTTCGGTTATAAGTTTAAGGGATGCGTGCGAGTTTACAGCAGAGGAATATGATGTGCTCGGGTATGGGATATTCCTTCAGTATCTCCGGCGCTCCATCGACAGGCTGCGGTTCGATTATCCTGCGAATGTACATACCTGCTTCCTCCAACCATCTGGTGTAGGATTCTAGGGTCCAGTGGATGTCCGTGAACTCGATGCTCGAACCGTCTGTGAGCAGCACCCTGGACCCGTACTTGGAACCGTCTTTGAAATAGGAGAAATCGGGAGGATAGCTCTGTGTCTCTGCGCTTGTTTCCGGTATCATAAGACATATTGGATTCAGGTCCGTGAATATCAGATACCCGTCATCCGCCAGGACCCGTGATACCTCACGGAATATTCGGCGGACCTTCTCATCCATCGGAACGTTCAGGAGGACCATGTTCATCACGACCCTGTCGAAGCTCCTGTCTTCCATATCCCTGAGATCAGAGCCGTCTGCGGTGTGGAATTCCGGATTTTCGATGTCTCCGTACCTCTCTCCGCATATCTTGATCCGCTCATCGGATATGTCCACGCCGGTGACGGACGCCCCTCTTTCCGCCATCAATACGGAGAGGTCGCCGGAGCCGCAGCCCAGATCGAGCACCCTTTTTCCTTCGATATCGCCGAGGAGCCTCAGTATCGCCGGGAAGACCACATAGGGGTGGAGGATGGGGGTTCTGCCGTATCTGTCCAGGAAGTCCCTGTCGGTGTATTCCGAAACTTTCATGGGGGTGAAACTGTGCCGATAATAAAACCTGTTCCGGGATTTCCGGTAAAAACTTAATAAGAGAGGTATTTTGCACGACCATGCAAGAGACCATTGGCACCGCCGCACTCCTCCTCTCTTTTGCGGTGATAATCGCCTCCATCAAGCTTAAGGTCCATCTTTCCCTCTCGATATTCCTCGGTGCCGTGGTCCTTTACGGAGCCTACGGTTTCGGACTGTTCGGGGCCGGCACGGGTATCGTGGATTCCCTGAAAGCGAGGGATTCCGTGAGACTCCTAGCCCTCATCCTCCTCGTCATCTTCATGAGCAGGCTAATGAAAGTCGCAGGGACCCTGGAGAAGATATCCGATTCGCTGAAAAAAGCGTTTTCGGATGCCAGGGTCTCATATGGGACCATTCCCGCCATAATCGGCCTCCTTCCGATGCCTGCCGGAGCTCTGATATCTGCGCAGATGGTCAACAAAGCCGCTGACGAGCTGGAGAGGAGCGCCGAGGAGAGAACGTTCGTGAACTACTGGTTCAGGCATGTGTGGGAGTTCTCCTGGCCTTTCTACCAGGGTGTGATACTAACGGCCGTGACCTTGGGAATACTGGTGAGGGATGTGGTTCTGATGATGTTTCCGATCACCGTGCTCTCCATAATGGTGGGATACTACTTCGGCATACGTCCTGTGAGGAGGGTCGGAGACGGAAAAAAGGACACGGGCGCTCTCAAGGAGTTCGTTAAGGTCCTCTGGCCGATATGGTTCGTGATAGCCGTTTCCATCGGGATGGGTGTGGATCTGGTATACGGGCTGGTGGTCACGGACATCCTTCTGATGCTCGTATACAGGCTGGACAGGGAGAAGATGGGGATTGCGCTCAAAGAATCCCTGAACTACGGCATATTCCTGATAATTCTGGCCATAATCGTCTTCAAGGGAGCGCTGGAGTATACGGGTGCCGTGGAAGCGCTTCCAGCCTTCATGAGCCTGCACGGCATTCCGGAGATGCTGGCGGTCGTCGTGCTTCCGATGCTCGTGGGAATAATGTCCGGGATAACGGTTGCCTTTGTAGGCATAAGCTTTCCCATCCTGCTCCCCATCCTGGTACCCGGTGGCGTTGTCTCACCCCCAATGGTGGCCCTGGCATATCTCTCCGGCTTCATAGGCGTACTGTTTTCTCCGCTCCACCTGTGCCTGGTATTCTCGACAGAGTACTTCAAGGCGGACCTAGGCAGAGTATACAGGAGGCTGTACATACCGTTGATGACCCTATTCCTGCTCGGGGCGGGCTATTCCATGATGCTTTATCTGTTCTAGAGGGGTTCTGCCGCCGGAGGCGACCGTATATGCGGCCGGACATCGAGACCATTCTCCAGTTTAGAGGGTGAGCAATAAAAGTTCTCATTTTATTCCATTATTCTTAACAGAAGTGTTAAGGATAGGGGGTTGAAATGTATGGGTAAGGATTTATCACCTCTTATTCCTCATCCTCCGGAGGCTCTTTCCTGCCCTTCTTCATCACCAGCACTCCGACTGCGGCTGCGGCGATGATGACCACGGCAAGCACGGGTAGCAATGGCAGGCCTTCGGAGGCAGGGATGCTTGCGGAGATGTTTCCGGCTATCCTTCCGTGATATCACTTTCACCCACCTCCTCTAAACCTATATATGCAAGCAATCCATACCCTGCCAAGAGGTGAAGGAGACCTTCACCGAGGAAAGGTGATAAGATGGAAAAGGAACAGGTTGCGCTCCACATAGAAAAGATAAAAAGAGCGCTGGAAAACGAGGGAATCGAGGCGAACGAGGAGGTCCTGAGAAAAGACTTCCTCAGATACATAGACTTCGACATAAGCCCTGACGAGGCGGAGATGAGGATACTGAGGAAGCACGGTATAACTCCCAGGGACACAGTGAGGAAGAAGATAGGGGAGATAGGTACCGAGCCCATATCCGTGAGCGTGAGAGGAAGGATAGTCAGCATAAACTCCGCCGTATCCACCGTGGACGGCGAGGAAAGGAAGAGGTACTACGGGATACTCGGGGACGAGACAGGCACCATACCCTTCGGCGCCTGGGACGTTGACCTCTCCGGGTTCTCCAAAGGAGACAGTGTGGAGATAGACGGAGCCTTCATAAGGGAATGGAACGGCAATCCGCAGCTCAGGATATCCAGGAGAACGAGGATTGAAAAGATAGACGAGGAGTTCAGCGTGAAGTTCTCTCCCAGAGCGGCCGAGGAGGCGAAGCTGGCGGACATAGCCGACGGCGACAGGGTCTCCATAAAGGCCAGAATCCTTTCGCTGGAATAGAGGGAGATAAACATAAGAGGCGAGAAGAGGACCATATATTCCGGGATAATGGCGGATGAGAGCGCAAAGGTCCCGTTCACGGCCTGGAAGGACTTCGACCTCAGGCCCGGTGACCTGATAAAGGCTGACGGTGCCTATGTGCGCTCCTGGAAAGGCGTTCCGCAGATAAACCTGGACGACGGTATGGAGATAGAGAAAATAGAGGAAGAGTTCCCTTCTATGGAGGAGCTCAGCGAGGGCAAGAGGATACAGATAGAGGACATAGACGGCAAACAGGGGATGACGGACGCGCTCTTCGAGGCCACCGTGCTCCAGATAAGGAGCGGAAGCGGGCTGATATTCAGGTGTCCGAACTGCAGAAGGGTTCTTCAGGACGGAGTGTGTCAGGTACACGGAGATGTGGAAGGAATAGCGGACCTCCGGATCAAGGCTGTGATAGACGACGGTACCGGTGCGATAAACACCATCATCGGCAGGTCTCTCACGGAGAAAGTGCTCGGCAAGGACATCGAGAAATGCCTGAGAGAAGTCAGGAAGAAGATGGACAGGGGAATAATCGCAAAGCATCTCGAATCTACTCTCGAGGCCGTTCCTGTCAGGATAAGAGGGAACCTCGTCTCCGACGACAACGGCTACACCCTGATAGCCACGGACATAGATATCATCGAGGACGATCCGGCTGAAAGGGCCAGAGGGTTCATAGAAGAGTGGGGTGTCTGAATGATGAAGAGAGAGCTTGCCTGGAGGGTTTTCTCGGAAGAGTACTCCGCATCAACACTAGTCGAGTCCTTCGTGGAGGATAAGAGCCCCACGTATGTGATTACGCCTCTGGGGGCCAGGATAAACAGACTATTTGTTGTGGGTACTCTCGTCGAGGTTATAAACTACGGGACCGAGGAGGAACCGATGGTGAAAGCCGTGGTCGCGGACCCGAGCGGACATTTCTATCTGAACACGGGACAGTACAATCAGGAGGCTGGCTTCTCCCTGCTTAGAATGGAGGTCCCGAGCTTCGTGGCGGTGGTCGGAAAGGTGCACGTCTACGAGCCCGAGCCAGGAGTTCTGAGGAAGTATATAAGGCCGGAGCTGGTCAGGAATGTGGATGAGATTGCGAGGAACCGGTGGATAGTGGAGACCGCAGAGTTCACACGAGAGCGTATAGAGGCCCTGAAAGAGGCTCTGGCTCTCGAACAGCCCTCCGTGGAGACCCTGCTAGCACTTGGCATTCCGAAGAGGCTTGCGATAGGTGCCGTCAAAGCGGTGGAGCACTACGGGGACGTGAACCTCAACAGATACTGGAACACCATATCCGAATCACTGCGATATGTGCTGTCAGACAGGGAAAAAGAGGGCTCGGAGAGCATGGAGACCGAGATAAGGGAGCTCATAGAGATCGCCGCAAAAGGAGACGATGTGTACTGGAAAGACCTCAGGGAGGTCGCCAGGGAAAGAGGTATAGAGGAAAGCGTCCTCGAGAGCGAAATCGACAGACTGATAAGACAGGGTGTCCTCTACGAGAGGAAAATAGGCGAGGTCCTGAGAATAGACAGGGACGACTGGTCCTAACTCCTCATTATCTTGAGGCATATCTCCTTACCCTTTTCGGCCTTTTTTCTGTAACCCTCATCCGGTGCGAGCTTGATCGCCTTGTTGAAGGCCCTCAGAGCCTGCCTGGTATCCCCGAGCACCAGGAAGGAATAACCTATGTTGAACCACACCCTGTCGTTCTGAGGATTCAGCCTCAGCACGTTCTGGTAGGCCACAAGGGAGCGCTCGTACTCCCTCATCTGTGTAAATATATAGCCCACGGTTATCCAGTATGCCTCTTTCTCCTCTATCTCGAGCAGTTCTTCGGCAACCTCCAGAGCGTTGAGGTACTCCCCCCTCTCAAGATGTGTCTTCAGCAGCTTCGTCTGCTCTTCCAAAAGCTCCTTCGAGACCTTGCCATGGGAGTGCACAGATGGAAATGGGCTTTATTGATAAAAGTTTCCCTATCTCGGCACGAACCTCAGTATCGCCCCCAGCCCACCGATGGACTCGAGCCTCTTTCCCGGCTCTCCGAGCTCGCTTATGACCACCACCTCGGCACCACCCTCCTCTGCGAGCTTCATATATTCCTCTCCTTCCCGGGTCCTCATCAGCCTGCTCGATATGAGAAGTTTTTCAACGGCACCCTGCCGTAGATATCTCTCGACATCATCCTTTCCGTAGGCACAGGCACTGCTCCTGGATATCTCCACGAAGAGCCTCTCCACCTCCCTGGCCTCTCTGGCCATCCTGGAGTTCTCGAGCACATCCGTCCCAACCCTTTTCATAACCTCATTGACGCCCACGGTCCCTCCGTGGGATGACGCATACACGTGCGCATTTGCAAATAACCCGGGCTCTCTCTCCCTCGCCCAGGAGATGAACTCCTCCTTTGTGAAACCTGGACCTGTTATCAGCAGTTCGCCTCCTCTGTAGAACTCCTTCAGAGCTCTCAATATGTTCCCGAAGAACTCATCCTTTTTCGAAGACCTGTACTGCTTTCCGCTCCCGGAGAACGTTATGGTCGCAAGCCTCTTTATCCCGTACTCCCGGAGGACTATTATCTCTGCCTCATCCCCCTCAAGGGTCAGGAAGGTTATCAGCGGCCTTTCTATCGATTTCACGGCCTCATCCAGCCTTTTGAGCTGCGCTCTCCCCCATCTTTCCTTTATTACGGAGAGCTCCGAACCTATGGTTATGTTGAAGGTGTGATGCTCTCCTATGTCCTGCGGCCCGTGCTCTATGACCCCCAGTATCCTGAGCCTGTCGGTGAACTCGTGGAACTCAACCTTCTCCACCCTTATCCCCAGCCTCATCGTCTTCTTCTCCCCTCTCTCCGCCCTTATTTTGTCGGCCTGTTTTTCCTCCCTTCTCTGGGTCAGGGAGAACACCAGGTCTCCGGGTGAGATGATGTTGTAAAGGTGCCAGAGGTCATCCTCGACCTCGACCCTTAACTTTATCTCTCCGTTCTTCAGGTCCTTGTGGAGAATCTTCATCGAGAGAGCATCGTCAGGGTATTAAAAAAGTATTCGAAAAATTGGAAAAAGGGTTTGGGTTTACCAGTAAACGGTCCACGTGGCCGCTGCTGTGGTGTGTATCCAGTATCCCTTTCCGGGTTCCATCATATCCGTGGCCGCCAGAGTTACCATCTGTCCCAGGGTAGCATTGTATACCTGCACATAGTCGTACGGTATTCCTGTCAGAGCGGTTGCCACATCCCTGGGAGTGTTGCTCGGATAACCGACAAGATTCCAGCCTTCATCGAGGAGTATGTCGGTAGATCCTATGCTGTCTCCCGGGCCGCTCAGAGTGCTATCTGCGGTAGCATACACCCATATGCCCATCGTATTGTCAACGAGCGGGAATCCGAAGTTGTACTTGGCCAGCCTTGCAGTTCCGTATGTCTTCCATACTCCGTTCTGATAGACCATCGCTCTTTCCCATGATATTCCCGAGAGAGCCGTGCTGATGTCCGTTGGTGTCGTGAGCCACGGTATGGATATGAGGTTCCAGCCGGCCGCAAGGTTTATGTCTATCGGCGGCGCGGGTGCGGAAAGGATCGGAATAACATTCGACTGGGTGTCTCCGTAATCGTAGTAGAGCACGAACTGAGGTGCCCCCACGGACGTCCTTATGACCATTTTGTCTATGTACAGGGTGTCCGCATAGGTATTGCCTGCGGTTCTGTCGGTATCGAAGGCTTTGACATAGACGGTGCCGCTGAGTGTGGTGGGCAGGGAATATGTCTGTTCCAGATCATCATCCGCTGTCTTCGTGACGTTGAGCATCAGCGTGTATGTGACATCATCCGTGGAATAATAGAACGCGAAGTCATCGCCCTCCGTGTTCGCCGTATGGTATGCTTCCACCGCAAACGTAACCGCCGTACCTCCTCCCGTGACATTGAAGGTCCATCTGTGCTCCATCGTGCCGGTGGGTATGTCTGCGGTTACTATGACGTCATCGATTGCCGGACCCCAGTTTGTGATGCTGGTGTCTGAGCCGAAGTGCCATCTGAACTGTACCGTGTCTCCAGGGCCCGCAACGGTGAATATGTCGAACACCGGGTTTCTCCAGGATGCGACTCCGCACCATGC
>JAJRVK010000047.1 GCA_024277315.1 archaeon
AGAAGTAATAGAATCGGCTGTTGCCGAGATGACATCCATGGAGGTGTTGAAGAGAAACGAAGGTGTCGCCGCAAGACCGAAAAGAGTTTACATGGAAACCGGGATATATTCGAGTGTTTGGAGGGGAAGAGAATAGTGCTGGGTGGAAACCCAGTTTTTCGTATTAATTCTCTCCCAAGAGATGAGAAAAGGAGTTTTACCATCCTCTTTCCTGCAGTTTTGTTTCGAGGTCAGAGATTTCCAGTCCTTTCATTGCCTCTCCGAGACCTTTGGATACCTCAGCCAGTATCTTCGGGTCGTCGTAGTTGTGCACAGCCTCGACTATTGCTCTGGCCATCTTTTCAGGGTTCTGGGACTTGAATATGCCCGAACCAACGAAGACTCCATCACTTCCAAGCCGCATCATCAGTGCCGCATCCGCGGGAGTTGCAATTCCTCCGGCTGCGAAATTGACAACCGGCAATCTCTGAAGCTCCGAAACTTCCTTCACGAGTTCGAAGGGAGCCTGAATCTCCCTCGACACTGCAAAGAGTTCCTCGTCATCCATTGCCTTCAGCTTGTGTATTTCGCTCATAATCATTCTCTGATGCCTCACCGCTTCGATAACATTTCCTGTACCTGCCTCCCCCTTGGTTCTTATCATGGCAGCCCCCTCAAATATCCTTCTGAGAGCCTCTCCGAGGTTCCTCGCACCGCAAACAAACGGTACGGTGAACTGCTCTTTATCTATGTGATAAAACGGATCTGCTGGAGTTAGAACCTCAGACTCATCTATCATATCCACGCCAAGTTCCTGAAGTATCTGAGCCTCCACAAAGTGTCCTATCCTTGCTTTGGCCATGACAGGTATCGTAACTGCATCTATGATTTCAAGGATTTTCTCCGGGTCTGCCATTCTGGCAACGCCTCCGGCGGCCCTTATGTCCGCAGGCACCCTTTCAAGAGCCATCACCGCAACGGCTCCCGCCTCTTCGGCAATTGAAGCCTGCTCTGAATTGGTAACGTCCATTATCACCCCGCCCTTCTGCATGGCGGCGAATCCTCTCTTTATTCTCTCTGTTCCGCGGTTAATCCTCTCGACGCTGTACGGCACTTTATTCATATCCAGATTGAACGGCATGTTATCACCTTGCCTCCTGTTATCTCTACCTATATTTAGGTTTTACACCATTTTATGGAAATTCTCTCGGCACAAAGTTTATAAACAGACCGGGATTGGCTCAAATGCTAAGGTGTCTGGATGAACGCTTATCGACTTATAGGAAATGTGAAACTCGGGAAAAATGTTGAGATAGAAGATTATGTTATAATCGGCATTATGCCGACAAGCACTTTTGGGGAGCTATCTACGGTCATAGGCGATAATTCGAAAATAAGAAGTCATACTACTATATATGCTGGAAACAGGATAGGAAAGAATTTTCAGACTGGACATGGCGCAAGAATAAGGGAACTCAACAGAATAGGAAATAATGTGAGTGTAGGAACGAATACCGTTATTGAGCATCATGTTGTCATCGAAGACGGCGCTAGGATACACTCTCAGGCCTTTATACCTGAATACTGTGTGATAAAAAAAGGTGCATGGATAGGGCCCAGAGCGGTTCTGACAAATGCAAAATACCCGAGATACGAGGGTGTAAAGGAGAATCTGGAGGGAGTGATTGTTGGAAAAAATGCAAAGATAGGGGCGAATGCCACCATTCTTCCGGGAATAGAGATCGGAAATAATGCACTTGTCGGCGCAGGTTCTGTGGTAACAAAAGATGTGCCTGAAAACGCGGTGGTAGTTGGAAATCCCGCTAGATTAATAAAATATGCGGATGAAATTTCTTATGAGGTGAAAGGATGAAATATAACCTTGTCGAGATGTATGTCGATGATGAAATAAGAGAGAAGGCCATAGATGTAATAAACTCAAAAAGATACATAAAAGGACCAGAATCAAAGGCTTTTGAAAGGGAATTTGCGGATTATTTGGGTGTAAAAGGAGCGGTTACAACAAGCTCTGGAACGACTGCTCTTCATCTGATATACTATGCACTAGGTATCGGTAGGGGAGATGAAATAATCGCTCCGTCCCACACGTTCATAGCCACAGTATCTCCAGCAATTCATCTAGGGGCAAGACCTGTTTTTGCGGATATCAAGGAAGATACATACAACATAGACCTAGAAGATGTGAGAAAAAAGATAACCGAACGAACAAAGGCCATAGTCGCAGTACATCTTTACGGCCATCCTGCAGAGATGAAGGCCCTGAGGGAAATCGCCGATGAACACGGCATATATCTGGTAGAGGATGCGTGCCAGGCACACGGGGCCGAATATTATGGAAAAAGAGTGGCTAATTTCGGGGATATTGCTGCATTTTCGTTCTTTCCATCAAAAGTCATGACCGTAGCTGGGGACGGAGGTATGGTGGCCGGAAATAACGAGGAGATTCTGGAAAGGATTGCAATGCTCCGGGACCAGGGAAGGACCACAAAGTATGAACATACTGCCCTCGGATTCAATTTCAGAATGTCGGAAATACTTGCTGGAATTGGCAGAATTCAACTGAAACATCTGGATGAATGGGTGGAAAGAAGGAATGAAATCGCAAGGATATACGGCGAGATGCTGAAAGATGAGGTTATAATTCCTGAGATAAAGAGTTATGTCAGACATGCCTTTTATGTTTATACCATACGGGTTAAGGACAGGGAAACTCTTAGAGAGTATCTACATAAGAATGATATAGGTACTGGTATATACTATCCGATTCCGGTGCATCTTCAGCCCATAATTAAAGGGATAGTTAAACATCTCGAACTCCCGATAACGGAAAGGATTGTTGATGAGATAATATCTCTTCCGATGCATCCGTTCATGTCGGATGAGGACGTGGAATATATAGCAAGTAAAGTTCTAGAGTTCGTGAGGCGATAATATGAAAATAGCACAGATAGGTACAGGATATTGGGGAAGAAATCATGCAAGAGTCTGGAAAGAGTTAAAAGACGAAGGATTGATAGAAGATGTCATTCTTGTCGACATAAACGAGAGTGCTGTTAAACAGCTTGCAGAAAACTTCGGGTTGGTATATCTCACATCGGTTGATGAAATCCCCCCAGACATCGATGCTGTTGATATAGTTGCTCCAACGCCACTCCATTTCACTCTCTCAAAGAGATTTTTGGAACAGGGTAAGCATGTGTTAGTCGAAAAGCCAATGACAGCGAACTCCAAAGAGGGAGAGGAACTGATTCGGTTGGCTGAAGAAAATAGAAAAATCCTGATGCCGGGACATCTTTTCAGGTATCATCCTGCACTCAACCACATGAAAAAGATGATTTCGGATGGACGGTTTGGGAGGATATTCTATCTTAAGACCGTTAGAAGCGCTCTTCGTGTTCCAAGAAGGGACATGGGCGTACTTTTGGCGCTTGGAATACATGATGTGGATATATATTCATATATTCTTAACAGAAAACCCACAAGCGTACTATGCAGTACACAGGAGAATTTCTGGGATGGGATAGAGGATGTGACCCATATTTCAATCGATTATGATGGGATAACTGGTTACATATTCGAGAGCTGGCTTTCACCTATCGGAAACAAGATAAGGGAGATATACGTGGCCGGAGAGCAGATGTCCGCAAGAATAGATTATCTGAAACCGGACGTCGTTGAAATATATGAGAGCGGAATAGTCCCTCTGAATGGCAATTTTTCTGTGGAAAATGAGGGTATGCGAACCATAACCATTCCATACAGAGAACCGCTGAAGGAAGAGCTGAAAGATTTCATCATCTCTGTGGAAAAAGGAAAGCAGCCAGTTGCAGATATGCATTCCGGGCTCAGAGCGGTGAAAATCATAGAAAAAGCCATAGAATCGGCAGGGACCGGAAAAAGGATATCATTCTAACCTTCTTTTTATGCTTTCGAAAACCTCCGGCTCCATTATTTTTGCGGCCTCGATATTTGCCATGATCCAGCCCTCTATATTGCCAGTGTCCACCCTCTTTCCCTGAAGTTCCAGAGCGAGCATTCTGTGCTCTTTGTTGTACAGCCGCAGGGCATCCGTGAGCTGAATTTCGCCCTTCGAATCCGGCTTTATCTTTCTCAGATATGTGAATATCTCAGGTGTGAGCAGATATCTCCCTATAACAGCATATTCCGACGGAGCCTTATCGATGGGAGGTTTCTCCACCAGATCGTCTATTTCATAAATGCTCTCAGAAATCTCGTTTCCTGGCTTTATTATGCCATATCTTGAAACATCCTCTCTTTTAACCTTCTCCACTCCGATAACCGGGGAATCATATTTCCAGTAGACACTCATCAGCTGTTTAGCTGCAGGTATGCTGTTGAAAATTATGTCGTCGCCAAGAAGCACTACGAACGGCTCATTGCCCACATGTTTCTCCGCACACATTATGGCATCTCCCAGACCCCGTGGATTTTTCTGTCTCACATAAAAAATGTCAGCACCTTTTCCAATATGCCTTATCTTTTCTATCTCACTCTCATTTCCCCTCTCTTTCAGGAAAATTTCCAGCTCGGTGTTCGGGCTGAAATGGTCTTCTATCGCCCTTTTTCCTTTACCGGTTATTATGAGTATGTCATCTATTCCGGAATTTATTGCTTCCTCAACCACATACTGAATTGCAGGTTTATTAAAGACAGGCAGCATCTCTTTCGGTTGAGATTTCGTAAGAGGAAGCATTCGGGTGCCAAGACCTGCAGCAGGAATTACCGCTTTCACAATCTGTAATAGAAGACATTATATAAGGGTGTTGGGAGAAATGCCTGTTGCTCAGATAGCCTTAATGGTGTATGTCGTGTCCGAATAGTAGGAAGATAACAGAACGACTTACAGCATAATTATACAACAGAGTCAGGAGACATAATTAAATAATCGTCCGATTTCAGGATGTGAAGATATCCATTGCAGGAACCGGTTATGTGGGCCTCGTTACGGGCGTTACCTTTGCCAGCATCGGACACGATGTTACGCTGGCTGATGTGATAAAGGAAAAGGTCGAACTTGTGAACAGGGGGATTTCTCCGATATATGAAAAGGGCATGGACGAACTTCTCGAAAAACTTGTCGGAGAGGGCAGGATAAGAGCGACTACAGGGATCAGAGATGCCATCATGGAGACGGACATCACATTCATAGCTGTGGGGACGCCGTCCAGAGAGGATGGGAGCATAGACCTTTCATATATTCGCTCTGTCTCGGAGGAAATAGGCGCGGTTCTCGGAAAAAAAGAAAGTTTTCATCTTGTCGTCGTTAAGAGCACTGTCGTCCCCGGAACAACCGAGAATTTCGTTCTTCCGTTAATAGAGCGGAAATCAGGAAAAAAAGCGGGAAAGGACTTTGGTATTGCTATGAATCCAGAGTTTCTCAGAGAGGGTGTGGCACTTGAAGACAGCCTGCATCCCGACAGGATAGTTCTTGGGGTAATGGACAGAAAAAGCGAGGAAATCCTCAGGGAACTTTACTCGAAAATAGACGCACCTGTTTTCATCACCTCTCCCACAACCGCAGAGATGATAAAATACGCATCCAATGCATTCCTTGCCACAAAAATAAGCTTTGCAAATGAGATCGCCAATATATGCGACGAGATTGGCATAGATGTTTATGACGTCATGAAAGGGGTTAGCATGGACCATCGGATCTCACCGCACTTCCTCAATGCGGGAGCAGGATTCGGTGGTTCCTGTTTCCCGAAGGATGTCAAAGCCCTCATCTCTGCCTCCAGAGAAAGAGGTTACGAGCCCGAACTTCTCGAGGAGGTCCTCAAAATAAACGAGAGACAACCCATGAGGATGATAGAGATTGCGGAAAAAAAACTGGGAAAACTCAGTGGGAAAAAGGTGGCGGTTCTCGGCCTCTCCTTCAAACCGGATACAGACGACATAAGGGAATCAAGGGCAATACCTCTCGTCAGAGCGCTCCTCGAGAGAGAGGCTCAGGTCATAGGGTATGATCCGAAGGCAATGGAAAATTTCGGGAAGCTATTTCCGAATATAGAGTATGCGGAGAGTGCGGAGGAGGCGCTGAAAAAGGCTGATATATGTATGATTCAGACGGACTGGGATGAATTTAAAAATATAGATTATGATTCTTTAGGACTCGAACTGGTAGTGGATGGTAGAAGAACAGTTAAAAGGAGAATCACCACACCCTATTATGCGATAGGTTCAGGAAAGAGGTGATGAAACGGTTGAACAGATATTCATAGGTGGCACCGGTAGAAGCGGTACGACAATAATCTCAAGAGTTCTGGGAAAACACCATGATATCTACAGATATCCGTTCGAGACAAGATTTATAATAGACCCGGACGGACTGATAGACCTTGTTCCGGCACTTTCCGATGAATGGTCTCCCTGGAAAGGAGACGCAGCCATTAGAAGGTTCAGAAGGATGATGGGGGAAATATATCCTCCTACGATAAGAGGGAATTTAAGAAGAATCGCAAAACTGGCGCTCCCGAAGATTGGCATCACACCTCCCAGATATATGCTCTGGGTCTCTTACAGAGACATAATACCAAGAAATGAATTCATCTCGGCGGTAGATGAATTTTTTAAGAAAATTATTTACAGGGAGTTTAAAGGATACTGGGTGGGCAGTGAGGAATATAAAATCGCTCCGAGAATAATAGCAACAGAGCGGCTGGAAAGAAGTGAAATCATGAGGTATTCAAGAAAACTTGTAAACAGGATATCCGAATTCCCGATGAAAAAGGAGGGGAAGAAGATATGGCTGGATCACACACCCTTTAATATTCTCCATGCCCGATTTCTTCATGAAATGTTTCCGAATATGAAGCTGATTCATGTCTACAGAGATATGAGGGACGTCATAAGCTCATACAAAACAAAAAGCTGGGGAGGAAATACCGCCCTCGACAACACTCTTTGGATAAAGGGGATCCTTGAAAAATGGGAAAAAGAAAAAGAACGCCTTCCGAAAGATGTCTACTACGAGATAAAAATGGAGAAGATGATAAAGAACCCGGAAAAAGAGCTGAAAAAACTTATGGATTTTCTTGGCATCCAATTCGACAGAAAGATGATGGAGATAGATTTAAGCAAAGGACATGTTGGGCGATGGAAAAAAGACCTTACTCTGGAAGAAATAGAAGTTATAGAGGAAAATCTCAGGGATGTACTGAGAAGATACGGTTACTTGTAAAAAGGAAAGCATTTTATATACACAGGGAATTCAGATAACCATGAAAGCCATAATTCTCGCCGCCGGCGAGGGTCAGAGACTCAGGCCATTGACGGAGAATATGCCTAAGGTCATGATTCCGGTCGGAAACAAACCGATACTCCAGTATGTTGTAGAAGCTCTTGTGGACAATGGGATCAGGGACATAACAATGGTCGTCGGCTATCACTCTGAGAGAATAAGACAGCATTTCAGGGGTGGGAGATTGTTCGGTACGGAAATAGAGTATGTCATCCAGAATAAACAGCTGGGAACCGCTCATGCACTTTATCAGGCAAAAACAGACGAAGAGTTTATCCTGCTCCACGGAGACAATATAGTTTCCGAAGACTGCATATCCGCCGTTCTGAAAAGCGAAAAAAACAGTATCCTGGGCATATTCAGCAAGTCATCATCCAAATACGGAATCATACAGCATACCGGAAAAACAGTGACCAGGATAATAGAAAAGCCGATAGGCGCCGGAGAGAACCTTATTTTTACCGGAATAGGCCTTTTTGACGCCGAACTTTTCGATGTGATAAAAAATTCTCTGGACCAGGGAATATATGACCTTCCCGAGGCGCTCAATTCCATCGGCGGACTGAAACTTGTTCGCGCAACGGATTGTGTATGGAAGGATGCCATATATCCGTGGGACCTTCTGCAATTGAATTCGTGGGTAATGAAGAATACAACGAAGTGTTTGTCGGGCAAGGTTGAGAGTGCGAACATAATCGGCGATGTCGAGATAGGCGATGGTACCACAATTTCCGCAGGATGCTACATAAGAGGCCCGGTAAGAATAGGTAAAAACTGTTACATCGGACCGAACTCCGTGATACTGCCGGATACCAGCATCGGCAATGACGTCAGTCTCGGAGCACTATCATTTATAAAGAACTGCATAATAATGGGTTCTACAGTGATTTCGAATCAGGCCAGCATAGAGAATTCCATAATCGGGAGGGGTTGTGTAATAGATGCCGGTTTTATGGCGATGAGTTCGCACTTCAAGAAAATACTGGGAAGAGATGTAATAGAAGTGCATGATGGAGGCACGGTGCTCGGTGATGACTGCAAAATAGGGGCGAAAGTGACTGTGACTCCCGGAACCAGAATAAAGGCAGGAACAAGAATAGGCTCGATTACCGCAATAAAGGAAGACATCATGGAGGATATCTGATATGTGCGGGATAGTCGGATATTCCGGGTTCAGAAGAGCATCCGAGGTTCTTATACACTCGTTAAAAAGACTTGAATACAGAGGATATGATTCCGCAGGAATAGCTGTTGTCAATCAGGGAATAACCGTGGAAAAGAGGATGGGATACGTTTCTATGCTGAAAAGCGAGGTGGGAGGCAGAACAGGGATTGGACATACGAGATGGGCCACCCACGGAGAACCCAGCGATAAGAACGCACATCCGTTTACTGGGTGTAACGGTGAGTTCGCCATAGTCCATAATGGCATAATAGAAAACTATGCCGAACTCAAAAAGGAACTTGTGGATAAAGGACACAGATACACATCTGATACGGATAGCGAAGTTGTCGTGCACCTGCTCGAGGAGGGATATGCAGAATACAAAGACTTTAAAAAGGCGTTCTTCCGGATGATTTCGCTTCTGCAAGGTTCATTCGCAATTGCGGCCGTTCACCTGGGAGAAGACAGAATAATGGCCGTGAAAAAGGAGAGTCCGCTGATAGTTGGCATAGGCGAGGGAGAAAACTTTCTGGCATCGGATATTCCGGCATTCCTTTCGTACACAAACCATATCGTGATAATGGAGGACGGAGATGTGTGCGAACTTGATCCAAATGGTGCATATTTCTATGATTTTCAGGGGAACGAGTTGAAAAAGAAAACGGAATATGTGGACTGGACACCGGAATCTGCGGAAAAGTCTGGGTACGAGCACTTCATGTTGAAGGAGATATTCGAACAGCCACTTTCCATAGAGAATACTATACACACCCTTTTCTCTAAGGAAATAAACCTCCCATATTACGGTAGAATAACCATCGTTGCATGCGGAACTTCGTATAATGCGGGGATTACCGGAAAATATCT
>JAJRVK010000048.1 GCA_024277315.1 archaeon
CAATTTCACATGGGATATCGTGGATAAATGGGCAGAGGACAGGACAAAGCTTGCCCTCATATCCGTGGATGAGAACGGTGAGAATCCCCAGTATCACACATTCTGGGATATGAAGGTCCTATCAAAGAAATTTGCGAATTACCTGAGAGAAATAGGCATAAAGAAAGGGGACAGGGTTTTCCTCCTCATACCGAGAATTCCCGAATTCTACATAGCCGTTCTTGCGCTGAACAGGATAGGTGCCGTTTTCATGCCTACGCCCACGCTTTCGACACCGCACGATATAGAATACAGGGTGAACAGCGCCGAAGCCACTGCGGCGATAGTGAGCCACGAGTTCGCCGATAGGGTGGACGAGGCGAGGCCGAATCTCAAGACACTCAAGCACTACATAATCATCGGAGGGGAGAGAGAGGGCTGGACATCATACGAAAAGGTGATGGAGAGCGCTTCCAGGATACTTGAAAAAGATGATGTGGAGCCCACGAAATCCGATGACCCGTTCCTCATATATTTCACATCCGGAACGGAATCGTATCCGAAAATGGTCCTGCACACTCAGGCCTATCCAATAGGGCATAAAGCGACGGGCTACATGGTCCAGGATGTGAAACCAATGGATTTGCAGTGGACGATAGCCGATACCGGATGGGCGAAGACCGCGTGGGGAAAGTTCTTCCCGCAGTGGATGTACGGTGCCGCCGTTCTTCAGTGGTATGCGAAGGGAAGGTTCAACGCGAGGACGGTTCTCAAGATCCTTGAGAAATACGGAGTCACCATATTCTGTGCCCCTCCGACCGCTTACAGGATGATGATACTTCAGGAGGACCTCAAGGACTTCGATTTCCACAATCTCAGGCACAGCCTGAGCGCCGGCGAACCTCTGAATCCGGAGGTCATAAGGGTGTGGAAGGATGCTACCGGTCTGGACATCTACGATTATTACGGACAGACGGAAACGGTCTGCCTTGTCGGGAATTCCCCGTGGTTCCCGATAAGAGCCGGTTCGATGGGAAAACCGACCGTCGGACATTATGTTTCCATAATAGACGATGACGGCAACGAACTGCCGCCCGGTGAGGAGGGACACATAGCCGTCAAGGTCAAACCCGAAAAACCGCCTGGCCTGATGAAAGAGTACTGGAAGAATCCCGAGGCGAACGAGAAGGCGTTCCACGGTGACTGGTATTATACCGGCGATAAGGCATACAGGGACGAGGACGGTTATTTCTGGTTCGTAGGGAGAGCCGATGATGTGATAAAATCCTCTGGATACAGGATAGGTCCCTTCGAGGTGGAGAGCGCGCTGCAGGAGCATCCTGCGGTTGCGGAGAGCGCCGTTATCGGCGTACCGGACCCGGATGGCGTCAGGGGGCAGCTCGTCAAGGCCTATGTAGTGCTCAAACCGGGTTATGAGCCCAGCGAAGAGCTGAAAAAGGAACTGCAGGACCACGTAAAGAATGTAACGGCTCCGTACAAATATCCGAGAATAATCGAATTCGTTGCTCCCGACTACCTGCCGAAGACCCAGAGCGGCAAGATCAAGAGGAAGGAGCTAAGAAAGATGGAAGAAAAGAAGATGAAGGGCGAATAACCCTTCTCCATCACCTCTGGAGGTGATAAAATGGAAGAAAAGGTAAAGAAAGCCATAGAACTGCTCGAGCAGATTGCCGAAGATACCTCCATTCCGAGGAACATAAGAAGGGGTGCGGCCGAGGTAAAGGAGAGATTGATGAACGAAAACGAGCCTCTGGATGTCAGAGCGTCAAGCGTGATATTCATCATGGACGAACTTGCGAATGACCAGAACCTTCCCCTGCATGGAAGAACAATAGTATGGAACATAATGAGCCAGTTGGAGGCCATATTCAGCGATGTGAAGAAGTAATAACTTATTTATAGATTATATACACCATCGCAAATCCTGCAACCATTCCCATGACCGCCAGCACTATGGGGTTCGGTACAGGCACTATGATAACGCTTATTGCCATTATCGAAAACGCAGAGAAAACAGAGGACATGGCCGAGGTAAAAAATATCCTTTTTTCAAGCTCTTCGGATTCCGGCGAGGCTAGGATGGAGAAGAGCGCAAATAGCATCGGCCAGATAACTGCCATTTTCAGGACTGAAAGCACCTCGAACGGATAGAAAAGACACGCCCCCAGATATGCCAGAGAGAGGATTATGGAAAAGAATATCCAGGCGGAACGGCTGTTTTTCCATATTCCGTATATCAGGAATAAAAGCGAGAGACCGGCGACATACCCGAATCTTGGATAAAGAGAGAGGTCCTCCAGAAGTACGAAGGTGAACAGGGCCGCGGATAGAACAAGCTGGTTGTTCCTCATACCGATCCTCATTTCGCGAACCTCCTAACGAGCTTCAATTCCTCCGCCAGAGATGTATTGATGTCCCAGTCTATGACGAGTGCTTTTTCTCTGAGAGAATCCATTACGTTTTCTCTTTCCATCTCCAGTATTCTGAATGCCAGCCTGTGTTCGGCATCATCCTCAGAGACCGCTCTTTCTATGGCGACCGGTGAGGGAGACAGGATGAGGACATCGTATCCTCTTGCACGCAACTCCATGATGGTATCGGGAATCTCTTTTCCCTGAAGGGTGGAGATTACGATTATGTAAGAATTGGCAGGGAAGAAGCGGGTGATTATCCAGTAAAGCGTATCGAACTCCCATTTCCCGCCCTTCTTAATTGTGGAAAGGGCCTCCATTATCTTGTAGAGCTGCCGTCTTCCGAACTCCGGGTACAGCCATGTCAAATAGTCCCCCAGAAGTATGAGGCCGACTCTGTTCCTCTGCCTGAGCATGTGCGAGGAAATGGAAAGAGTGGCTCTGACCCCTGCCTTAAAGGTATTCCTGCTCTCCGTACCGGCAAGGTATTCCTCTTTGGCATCCAGAACTATTATCGCATCGCCGCTGTTCTCTCCTTCGTATTCGTTTACAAGAATTTTGCCAGTTCTGGCGCTCCCCTTCCAGTTTATCTTTCTCATGTCATCTCCGGACACATACTCTCTTATCGAATAGAACTCCGTACCTATGCCTATCCTCCTAGATCTTATGGTTCCGAGCCAGTTTCTGGTTTTCGTAGGTTCGAGTCTTACCTTTTTAAGGTCCTCGGCTCCGATGAACACGTCGATGCTGTCTCGCAGATCGATTCGATATTCCCTAATCCAGAAAATCATGGGGTCGAAACATCTTATGCGGACGGGTCCGAACCTATACTTTCCCTTTAAAGGAAAGCGCAGCGAGTAATTGAGAACCACCGTGCTACCGGACCTGAGATAGACTATCTTATGGGTCTCACCCTCTACTTCGCCGCCTTCCGGAACGCCGTCTATTATCCGGAAAAAAGTGCCGTTCCCCGTGTTCTTTATCATGAGTTTGACATCGACCCTGCCATCCTCATAGGTCTTGTCGTCGCTGAGAATCCTTCTGCCCCTCAATTCCGGGTGCGTGGGGGCCATGGTCGAGGAAACAACGAGCAACGAGGCGGTTATGCAGGCGAGTACGAAAAATACCCACACTCCCGAAAGCATCCCGAAGCTCACGAAGACCGCAAATATCAGGTAGGATAACGAGGCTCTTTCGGTTCTCATCTACTTCACTTTCGGAACAGGTGTCTTTTTCAGGATTTCACTTATTATGCTGGTGGTTTTCACGCCCTTTATCCAAGGGCCCGGTTTCAGAAGAATTCTGTGGGAAAGTGCTTCGACAGCGATGGCCTTAACATCGTCCGGAATGACATAGTCCCTTCCGTGTATGGCAGCATAGGCCATGGAGAGCTTCATGAGAGCAAGTGAACCTCTCGGACTGGAGCCCACATCGACCTGAGGATCCTTTCTGGTCATTCCGACTATCTCGACCATGTAATCCCTCATGGAATCGTCCACATGCACGTCCTCTATGGATTTCTGCATGTCTGTCAGGGTTGCAGTGTCTATCACCCTATCCGCAGAGAAATTGTCCTTTTTCCTTGCCTTCCTTCTGCGAAGGATTTCGACCTCCTCTTTTTTCGACGGATAGCCCATCTCGAGCCTTATGAGAAACCTGTCCATCTGCGCTTCGGGAAGGGGATATGTCCCCTCGTATTCTATGGGATTCTGTGTGGCTATGACGATGAAAGGTTCCGGAAGCCTGTAGGTGACACCTTCAAGGGTTGTCTGTCCTTCCTGCATTGCTTCGAGGAGCGCAGATTGTGTTTTCGGCGGCGCTCTGTTTATCTCGTCGGCCAGCAGAACGTTAGTGAATATGGGTCCCTTTATCAGCTTGAAATCTCCGGAATTCCTGTCAAACACATAGGTTCCCGTTATGTCCGCAGGAAGAAGGTCGGGAGTGAACTGTATCCTTCTGAAGGTGCAGCCGAGCGCAGACGAAAGGCTTCGAGCCATCATGGTCTTCGCAAGTCCCGGATAGTCTTCGAAAAGAATGTGGCCGCCCGCAAGTATGGAAGCCATAGCCTTTTCAAGAACATTCCTTTTTCCGACTATTCCCTTTTCCACTTCTCCTATAATCATTCCCGCTTTTTCGGATATTTCCTCTATTTTCAATTCCATTCCTCCATCTTATTTATCATTCTTTCTATCTTTTCTCTGTATCTTCTGGACGCTCTTATTATAAGTCTCCTTTTTCCGCCGAGTTTCTTTTTTTCGTAGAGAAGCCTGGCAAGCTCTTCGTCTCCGACAAGTTCCAGCGCTCCCTCATAGGTGGATATCCTTTCCCTGACGCTCTCGACGGTCATCCTCCTCCTTACGGAAATCCTTTCTATCAATATCTCCCTGAGGGTCTCCTCAAGAATGCTCTGACTGGCGGCATATCCCGAGAAAGCCCTTTTTATGAATTTAGCCAGCTCATCTCCTCTTCCTATGACGGCATACTCCCTTTCGTGGCCCGTATCAGTAACCGATTTCGCGGAATTCTTCAGCATGTAGTACGAGGTTCCAAGAAGAAAAAGACATATCGAGAATGTGAACAGAGCCTCTCTGAGAATTCCGCTGTAATCCGCCCACATGGCGATGAAGACCGAGACGAAAACGAGGGATACGATGGAGATGATGACCGCATTTTTCACGAGTTCCGAGTCATACTGCTCCGGCTCCACCTCCACAGCCTCCTTCCATTCGCTCATGCTTTCACCGCCCCCTTATTGGATATCGAAGACTCGCCCTCGTCTTTCTCCATGCTCCTTTCCACCTCTTTTTTCAGCTCTTTCAGGGCGTTTATCGCATCCCTTCTTTTGGAATTGTCTATGGGGTGGGAGCTGTACTTGGCTTCCTCGAACAGAGATGTAAGCCGGCCCACAGGCCCGGGATTTATCTCCATCTGGCTTATTATGGCGTTCTCGAATTCTCTCGGTGTAAAATAATCTCTGTCCCTGACTCCGCTCTTTCTCAGAACCCTGCACATCTCCTCGTAGCATCTGATAATCACTTCATTTATGTCCTCCCCCTCCCCGAGTTTCCTTATCGCAGTGTCCATCTTTCTCAGAAGCTCCTCACCCTGACTTTCCACCTTCTGCGTGCGCCTGGCGTAAAAACTCAGGAGGATTTTTCCGGTGATGACCGCAAGAAAGACCGCTATGACGGCAAGAACCGCATACTGCCCGGTTTCCGACGACCTGTCGGAGACGGTGATATTGGCAGTACCGCCTCCTCCGGAAACCTCTTGCTGGACATCGGGGCTCTCTTTCCTGGCGACCTCTCCGCTCATGCTGGCACCTATTATGATTATTCCGGAGAGTACGAGGGTCAACAAGAATATCCCGAGGAGCGCCTTGAAGTAATCGGAATCCTTCTTGAGCACCGCTATTATCGTGTAGAGCACCAGAAGACCTATGAGGGACCATACGAAAACGAGATATATCGCAGTGAGAAAGTCGCCGGAACCCTCGGAAACCCCGGCGCTGGAACCTGCACCACCCATCTTAACCTCCTCCGCTTTTTCCTCGGGCCCCACATAGAGATGCGGAAGACTTATCGCAATGGAGAGCAGGGCCCATAAAATTATAAACAGGGCTATGGCCTTCAAGGCAGGGGAATTCGAATTTTTCACGGTTCACCGTATGAAAGACCGCTATAAATGATTTCCTGAAATATGGATGTGGCGACACAGGAGTATTTCTCTTCCTATTAATCATTTCTGATTACTTACCAAAAAACTATTATTTATCCTCCGATGCCTGACCATGGACCCTGTTGAAAGAGCGCTCTCCGACCTGAGAAAAGGCAGAATAATATTAGTTTACGATGACGACGACAGAGAGGGAGAGACCGATATGGTTATCGCCTCCGAGTTCGTGAAACCTGAGCACATAAGAGCGCTCCGGAAGGACGGCGGGGGACTCATATGCACGACTCTGCCGCCATGGGCATGGAAGAAACTGGGCATCCCGTATCTGGCGGAGATAATCGAGATGGCTGAGGAGAAATATCCATGGCTGAAAGGCATGCGGGCCAATGATCTAGCTTATGACGAGAGGAGCGCATTCGGACTTACAATAAACCACAGAAAGACATTCACCGGAATAACGGATAAGGACAGGGCTCTCACCGTATCAAGGCTCGGGGAGCTCATAAAAGAGATTGAAAACACAGATGAGAATGAGGCAAAGGAAAAATTCGGAAAGGAGTTCCGGTCTCCGGGGCACATACACCTATTAAATGCCAGAGACGGTCTGCTGGATACGAGGTTCGGGCATACCGAACTGACCACGGCGCTCTCCCTGATGGCAGAACTGAGCGGCTCTGCGACCATCTGCGAGATGATGGCCGACGACGGCAATGCACTCTCAAAAGAAGATGCAAGGAGATATGCGGAAGAGCACGGATACGTATTTATAGAGGGAAAGGAAATCATAGAGGCGTGGAAAAATGGTAAGAGTAATGGCATCAGGCGTGTTTGACCTGCTTCATCCTGGGCACCTGTACTATCTCAAAGAGGCGAAGAAGCTGGGCGATGAGCTTGTGGTTGTTGTAGCAACGGATAACACCGTAAGAAAGAGGAAACATGAGCCGGTAACACCCCAAGATATGAGGCTTGAGATGGTTCAGGCTCTTAAACCGGTTGATATGGCCGTTCTGGGCCATGAGGACGATATGTTCAGAACCGTTGAGGAGCTGAAACCTGACATAATAGCCCTGGGCTATGACCAGGACTTCGATGAGGGCAGGCTCAGGGAAGAGCTGAAAAAGAGGGGACTGGATGCGAAAGTGGTGAGACTCGGACCTCTCTCCGCAGACCTGAATGCAACAAGAAAGCTGATTCAGAAGATAATCGACTGGTACGAGTTCCAGAAGAGAATGGAGAAGGTGGAGGGTAAGAAATGAATGAAAGAGCGCCCTTCACAGGAAGAGCGGGAGAAATATCGCTCCTGAACAAGAAATTCGAAGAAGCGGTGAATTCGAAGGGTTCCACCATCATCATCTCGGGAGAACCGGGTATAGGGAAGAGCAGACTGGTGGAAGAGTTTTTAAAGAACATCGGGAAAAACAGTGCGGAAATACTCAGGAGTGAGGCGATTCCAAGCACGGTTTCTCCTTTTATAATGTTTTCAAAGGCTCTGGAACCATATATTGAAGAGCCTCTTTTCAGGGAACAGGAATATATATCATTCAATCAAATATTCGCCATAGACAGAACAGGGGTATTGGTTGCAAAATCGACACCCAAGGATGAAGAAATAGACCCGGACATATTTGCAGGCATGTTCTCAGCGGTTCAGGACTTTATAAGGGATTCGTTCTCGAATTCAAAGGCCAAAGGTCTAGGCAGGCTTGATTACGGGGATATGAAAATACTCATAGAGCACGGAGAGCATCTATTTCTGACAGCTATATTTAAGGGAAAAGAGCATCCGGAAATGAAGAAGGAACTGCGAAGAACCATGGAAAGGATAGAGGTGAAATACGGAAATGTTCTCGAGAGATGGGGGGGAAAGATGGAAGAAGTCAGACCAATACAGAACGAGATCCGCTTTCTGGCAGATAGAAGATTCCTTGTGAGACGGGAGCTGGAAGGGGTGAAACTGGAAAACGAGAGGATAAAGATAGCGGATCAGATACTCGAAATACTGAAGAGCATATCCGAAAAAAACACCATCGTACTTCTTCTGGAAGATGTTCACTGGGCAGACGAGTCCTCTCTTTTCGTTATGCAGTATCTTGCGAGAAACATTCTCGATGAGAGGATTCTGATCATAGGGACCCTTCGGGTGCAGGAAGGAGAGACAGGACAGGAATATATGGAAAAGATGAGAGAGGAGGGTACAATATCCGATATGAAACTCGAGGAGATAGGGAAGGAATCCATGCAGAAGATAATCGATGAACTCTATCCCGAGAACTCCTTTCCCGAGGATTTCATGGCGAGAATAATCGATAAAAGCGAGGGAAATCCATTGTTCATGATTGAATTCATGAGAAATATGGAGGAAGACGGAGACATAGAAAAAAGAGATGGCGGGTATGTTCTGACCTCGGAGGTCTATTCCATACCGGACACACTAGAAGAGATAGTGGAGAAAAGGCTGGAGAATCTGGATATGGGCTCAATGATGCTGGCGGAATATGCGTCCTGTATCGGGAGAGAGTTCGATAAAAACATAATGGTCTCGGCAATAGAGTCGGAATCGGTGATGAGAAGGCTGAGTTCCAGTGGGATTGTTGTCTTCAATGATGGAAAGGGAGAATTCATACACGGAATATTCCAGGAAGTCATCTACAATGGGATAAAACCAAGGTGGAAACAAATATATCACAGGAGTATCGGACGATACTATGAAAGTGAATACATGGGAAGAGAGGATGAGGTGATATATGATCTCGCAAGACACTTTTCCTATACCAACGAATATGAGAAAGCGTTTGATTACTCTCTAAAAGCTGGAGAAAAGGCCGAAAGCACATATGCTGCCGAGCAGGCGATAGGATTCTACGAACAAGCATTGAATCTGCTTGAAAACATCAGAGATGGGGAAAGAATAAAGATGAGAGGGGAGATCCTGGAGAGGGTTGGAGACATCAGGATGTTGATAGGGGACTATAATTCCGCGATAGAGGAGTACCGTAACGCTCTCGATATGGAACGGAGTCCGGAGAGAAAAGCAGTGCTGTATGGTAGGAAAGCAAATGCCTTGGAGAAAAAGGGGGATTTCGAGAGCGCGATGGAGAACTGCAGGACAGGTCTTGAGATTCTGGGCAAAAAGACATCACCCGAGAAAGCGGCCCTCCTAATAAAGATAGCATGGATAGATTATAGGAACGGAAGATATGATGAGGCTCTGAGAATTGTTGGAGACGCACTTGGCATAGCAGAGGATTTAGATTATAGGGAACTCATAGCACTCGCCAGCCACACACAGGGCTCCATATTTCTCAACAGAGGGAGATATGATGACTCTCTGAAGAGTTTTCACAGAGCCTTGGAAATACGGGAGAAACTTGATGACGAGTGGGGCATGGCCCTCACACTTAACAACATAGGAAATGTGTTCAGAACTCTGGGCTGGATGGATGAGGCACTTAGAACATACAGCCGCTCTCTGGCACTCATGGAGAAAGTGGGAAGCATATACGGTCAAGCTGCTCTGCACAACAACCTCGGCCTCATATTCCACTTCAAAGGCGACCTTGAGAACGCCGTTGCAGAATACGAAAAGATACTAGGCATTACAAGGAGCATAGGGGACAGTTATGGAATGGCCCTTTCGCTCAGCAACATGGGGAACGCAATGGAGGATCGGGGCGAGCTCGAGAAAGCGTTGGAAATATTCGAGGAGGGCATGGCGATACAGAAAGAGATAGGAGACAGGGAGGGAGAAGCGACATCCCTGAGCAATATCGGCAATGTGATGCATGAGATGAAGAGATATGAAGAATCCATAGCCTACAACTCCCGCAGTGTGGAGATGATGAGGGGGATGGGCGACCCGAGGGGGATTTCCCAGTCTCTGAAAAATTTGGCAGTATCATATCTTGGAGCAGGGATGTATGCAGAGGGCATGAAATCTGTCGATGAGGCCCTGAAACTTTCTTCAGAGATAGGTGCAAAGTCCATAGAAGGTGCGGCATGTTGGGTAAAGGCTGCCATATATCGAAGAACCAAAGAATGGGTCGGCTCTGAGGAATGGTTCGAGAGGTCTATGGAGATACTAGACACGGATGAAGGTGTAGACCGTACTGCTCTAGCAAAAGGGCTTTACGAGTATGCCCTGCTCTTTGATGATGTGGGAAGAAAGGATGATGCAAAGAAGAGTCTGGAGCGTTCCCTCTCCATGTTCGAGAGCATGGGCATGACTCTGTGGGCGGACAGATGCCGGAAGGCCATGGAGGAATTGAGATGAAGAAGATAGGTATAGTGGACACCACCTTCGCAAACGTCAATATGGGCCACATAGCCATAGACGAGTTGAAAAAGCAGGGCACCGGATTCGAGATAATCAGGAGAACCGTGCCGGGTTTCAAGGACCTGGCAGTTGAATGCAAGATACTCATAGAGAAAGAGGGCTGCGATATCGTCATGGCCCTTGGGATGCCCGGGCCTGAGCCGATAGACAAGCAGTGCGCTCACGAGGCATCGCAGGGGATAATGATGGCTCAACTGCTGACCAACACCCATATTTTAGAGGTATTTGTGCATATGGATGAGGCCAAGGACGATAAAGAATTGATATGGCTCACGGAAAGGAGGGTCAGGGAGCACGCGATAAACGCCTATAACATGCTCTTCCACCCTGAAAGACTGCTGAAGCAGGCCGGAACAGGCCAGAGGCAGGGATTCGAGGATGTCGGACCTGCCAGAATCTAAAAGGAGGTTGAAAGATGAACGACAGTTCAGCTGAGACCTCCAGCACGGAAAAAAGAAAGGAGGTAGAAAAATGGAAAAAATAAGGCTTGGAATAGTGGTGAGCGAGTACAACTACGACATAACCATGATGATGCTCGAAAGAGCGAGAGCGCATGCGGAATTCCTGGGAGCTGAGGTGGTAAAGGAGATGAAGGTTCCGGGAGTATTCGAGATACCTCTGGCTGTGAAAAACATGATAGACGATGTGGATGCAGTCGTTGCTCTCGGAGCCGTGATAGAAGGAGAGACAAAGCACGACGAGGTCATAATGCACAACGCTGCCAGAAAGATACAGGACATCATGGTTGAAACAGGGAAACCTGTTGCCCTTGGAATATCAGGACACGGACAGTCCAGATTGCAGGCAGAGGAAAGGATTGAGAAGGCCAGGGAAGCGGTGGAGAGTGTAGTGAAGATGGTAAAAAGGATGGAGTAATCTCACCCTTCTTTCTACTTTTATAATTTAATTCCTATACCCCGCAGCTTGCTGCGGTTGGGACAGGAGACTAACAGGCAAATAACAATATACTCTGTGCATGTTCTATAGCCTATGGAAATAGAACATGCACCTCACTGTACC
>JAJRVK010000049.1 GCA_024277315.1 archaeon
ATTTAATATTAGGCTCACTCCTCTCTCTCTATCACCATCGCTATTCCGTTTCCTCCGCCTATGCACATGGTTGCCAGACCTCTGAAGGCTTTCTTCTGTTCCATGGCATGCAGGAGGGTGGTTATTATCCTGGCACCGCTGCATCCTATCGGATGTCCGAGAGATATGGCCCCGCCGTGGATGTTCACTTTATCCATGGGCATATCGAACTCCCTTATAACCGCAAGGGCCTGAGATGCGAACGCCTCGTTCTCCTCTATCAGGTCGAAATCGTCTATGGTGAACCCTGTCTTCTTGAACAGCTGCCTGAGTGCGGGAATCGGACCGAGCATGGCCTTTATAGGCTCTATTCCGGCGCTCTCGTAAGCCACTATCCTCGCCCTCGGAGATATTCCGAACTCCTCGCCTTTCTCTCTTGAGGATAGCACAACCGCGGAGGCGGCATCGCTTATCTGGGAGGCGTTACCCGCCGTGACAACTCCTTCGGGGTCAAAAGCAGGCGGAAGTTTTGCAAGTTTTTCCACGGTTGTGTCCTCTCTTATGCCCTCGTCCTTCTCAACCACAATATTTTTCCTCTTCACCTTTACCTCAACCGGAACCACTTCATCCCTGAACTTCCCCTCTCTGGTGGCCTTTGCGGCCTTCATGTGGCTGTGGTACGAGAACTCGTCCAGCTCTTCTCTTTTAAGCCCGTATTCCTTTGCCGCAACCTCCCCCGTCATACCCATATGCACATCGTTGTATATGTCCCAGAGACCGTCGAACACCATGGTATCCTTTATTTTCGCTTCGCCCATCCTGTAACCGAATCTGGAGTTTTCGAGGACATGGGGAGCGCGGGTCATGTTCTCCATACCTCCCGCAACTATGACACCGTAATCCCCTGCTTTTATGGCCTGTGCACCGAATATAATCGCTTTCATGCCGGAGCCGCAGACCTTATTGACCGTTGTCGCCCTTATCTCATAGGGAAGATCGGCGTAGAGCGCTGCCTGTCTCGCTGGGTTCTGTCCCAGACCGGCCGTTATGACATTTCCCATTATCACCTCGTCTATATCTTTCTTCGGTACGCCGGAATCTTCCACGGCCGCTTTTATGGCGAGAGCGCCCAGCCGTGTGGCGGGAACTCCGCTGAAATATCCCATGAACTTTCCTATGGGCGTTCTTTTCGCGCTGAGTATGACGATATCCTTCAATTAATCACCTGCCTCGGCATCCGCAATCTGTATAAATAAATTGTGGAAGTTGAAATCGACGAATGACGAATGATAGAAAAGGTTATTTCCCACCTTTCTCTATAGGGCTGTGATTACATGAAAGACGAGAATGAGATGAAAAAAGAGGTCAGGAAACTCAGGGAGGAAGTCTCTGAGCTCAGGAACATGGTGAATCTCCTGCTCGGCCTCATAATGGAGGAGGACGACGAAGTCATGGGTTTTGAGGATAGCGGAACCACAGGCATAAATAAAATATATAACTGATAAAATGCTCATAAATAGAAGTAAAAAACTTTTTATAGCGGCAACACGCTAGAATCGGCGGGATTACCGTGGGCTATATGGACGCATATCCTTGGTTAAGAAGAAACCCGCCAAGAAGCGTATGGATAGCCTCTGAAATGAGAGTTCGCCTTATAAAGAGCGGGATAGACAAGGCCGGAAGCCTCAATGCTCTGGGGCGGGTTCTGGGCTATAGGTCAAGAAATCATCCGGGATGGAGCGTTCAGCAGATTCTCCTGGGCGAGCAGGGTTTCCCATATGAGAGACTCGTCCTCCTCTCGCAGTTTCTCCAGATTCCCATGGAGGAGATTCTTAAATACGAGGTCCCTCCCGAGTATGTTACTCCGCTGAACACACGTATGGCTCTGAAAGAATACGGGATGATGTGCTACATATTGAGATAGCACTTTCACACACTTTCATCCCGAACATCCTGTTAGGCGGGCTCTGTTGTACCCTTTCATATTCACTTTCACCGACCTCTGATTTGACTTTTATATAGGAAGAATCTCTCATCCATATTCATGATGAGATATTTCGAAGATGAATATGAAGACTGCTCATGGAAAGAGGTCTATCAGATGATGGGATGCCCTACCAGTTACGAGGTCTGCGGAGAATGAGTGCATCTGGAGGGATTAAGCCCCCTCCACAACCTCCGAATAAACGGCCTCAATCTTTTCGACCACCTTTTTCCAGGTGTATCTCTCTTCCACCAGCTTTCTTCCGGCAGAACCCATCCTTTTCCTTATACCCTCGTCCCGGAGCAGTACATTGATTTTTTCGGCAATGTCCTTCGAATCCATGGGTTTCGCCCTTATTCCCTGAACTCCCTCCTCTATGACCTCGTTGACTCCGGGTATATCCGAGACTATGACCGGTTTTCCGGAGGCCATTGCCTCCAGAGCAACTATTCCAAAGGCTTCTAGTCTAGACACGGACGGCAGAACGAAGACATCGGTGGCGGCATAGTATTCGGGAAGCTCTCTGCCATCCACTCTTCCAGCGAAAATCACCTTTTTTCTCACGCCCCTTCTTGCAGCGAATCTCTTCAGTTCCGCTTCCTTGTCGCCGGAACCCACGATGATGTATGTAGCATCCACATATTTTGCGGATTCTATCAGATATTCTATCCCTTTGTGAAAGACCAGTCTGCCCACGTAAAGAACCATATTGCCCTCTATTCCGTATTTTTCCCTTATCCTTTCTCCAGATAGTTCCGGTGTGAATATCCTCTCGTCCACCGCATTCGGTATGACACTTGCCTCCTTCTTCCATATGTCTCTGGAGGTTGCAGCGTAACTCTCTGTCGTGGCTATCAACCTGTCGGTCCTCTTCAGTGTGGCTTTTCCTAATGTTTTCCTGTAAAGATTTACAATCTGCCTTCCGCCCGGAAACGGAATCTCAAGATCGCAGTGATACGTCAGAACATGCGGTATACCTGCCTTTTTTGCACCCTTTCCGGCGTAGTATGAGGAGAGTGGCGGAGGGGAATGGCTGTGTACGATGTCTCCGCCCTCTTTCACGACCTCTTTCTTTATTTCAGGGAATACGGGGGTCGAAAAGGCGATGAACGCTGTTTTCAGTCTTCGGACCCTTATCCCTTCCATCTCCTCCTCGCTTTTCAGAGTTTTTTCATATCTCGATGTCAGAACAACGATTTCGTGCCCTTTCTTTACCAGATATCTGGATAGGTCGAGTACGTGGGATTCCACACCCCCTATGTGGGGATGAAAGTACGGAGTTACCTGTATGATCTTCATCTATGTGCCTTCCCTCCAGTCGTTCATATATCTTATCTGCTCCTCCGTGAGCGAATCTATCTCTATTCCCAGGGAGTCCAGCTTTATTCTGCCAACCTTCTCGTCTATCTCATATGGGACCTGATAAACCCTCTTTTCCATTTTCTCATGGTTTTTCGCTATGTATTCGGCACTCAGAGCCTGTATTGCGAAGCTCATGTCCATTATCTCCACAGGATGTCCCTGCCCGGCTGCCAGATTTATCAGCCTTCCCTCTCCCAGAAGATAGAGCTTTCTTCCGTCCTTCAGCGTGTATTCGTCCACGAAGTCCCTGACCCTTCTTTTTCCAATGGCCATATCTTCAAGATCTTTCTTGGATATCTCGTTGTCGAAATGCCCGGAATTCGCAAGGACACATCCGTTTTTAATCGCCTCGAAGTGCTCCTTCCCGACTATGTCCTTCACACCTGTGGCGGAGACTATGAAATCGGCCTGCTTCACGGCTTCGAGCATGGGCATGACCCTGAAACCGTCCATTCTCGCCTCTATCGCTTTTATCGGATCAACCTCGGTTACTATCACATCGGCCCCAAGACCCTTGGCTCTCATGGCAATGCCCCTTCCGCACCACCCGTAGCCCGCTACCACGAAGGTCTTGCCCGCCATCAGAAGGTTGGTGGAAGTGAATATACCGTCGAAGGTGCTCTGACCCGTCCCGTACCTGTTGTCGAAGAGATGCTTCATGTACGCATCGTTCACATCTATCACAGGGAATTCGAGCTCACCCTCCTTTTCGAGCGCTCTCAGCCTTATCACACCCGTCGTGGTCTCCTCATTTGCCCCCCATATCCCGGATAAAAGCTCCTTTCTCTCGGTGTGCAGCAGGAATATCAGGTCGGACCCGTCGTCTATCACTATCTGCGGTCTCAGGTCCAGAACCTTATTCAGATTGGCATAGTACTCCTCGTTGCTCTCCCCCTTTTTCGCATATGTCTCCAGCCCATACTCCTCATTCAGAGCCACTGCGACCGAATCATCTGTTGATAGCGGATTGCACGAAGCCAGCCTCACCTTTGCTCCCGCCTCCTGCAATGTCAGGGCGAGTATACCGGTCTTGGCCTCCACATGGAGGGCCATGGATATCCTCATTCCCTCCAGGACTCCCGAGTCTTTCAGCTCCTTTCTGACCGATTTCATCACATCCATATGCTCTCTGGCCCATTCCAGCCTGAGCTTCCCTCTCTCTAACAGTTCCATGGAATCACTTCGGTACCTTTTCCCAGTCTTTCAGGAATCTCTCTATGCCATCGTCCGTCTTCGGATGCTTCACCATCTTCTCCAGCACAGCGAAAGGGACGGTGGCGATATCCGCACCCATAAGTGCGGCTTCTAGGACGTGTATCGGGTGCCTGACGCTGGCCACTATGACCTCCGTATCGAATCCGTAATTGTCTATTATGTCCAGAACCTGGGCTATCAGGTCCATTCCGTTGTGCCCTACGTCGTCCAGCCTTCCCACGAAGGGGCTCACATAGCTGGCTCCGGCCTTCATGGCGAGGAGGGCCTGATTCGCAGAGAACACCAGGGTCACATTGGTCTTTATTCCCTCGAAACTCAGCTTTTTGACGGCTTTAAGTCCTTCCACTGTCATGGGTATCTTTATCACTATGTTCCCGTGTATCTTCGCCAGCTCTCTGGCTTCCTTAACCATTCCCTCGGCGTCCGGACTTATCACCTCAGCGCTTATGGGGCCATCCACTATTTCGCATATCTCTTTCACCACTTCAACGAAATCTCTGCCCTCTTTCGCTATGAGGCTCGGATTCGTCGTAACGCCGTCCAGTATGCCCCACGACGCCGCCTCTCTTATATGCTCGACATTGGCCGTATCAAGAAATATCTTCATTTTATTCCTCCTATTTCTGTTTTATAACCTCTTTTGCCGCCGAAACTATGTTTTCGGGTGTTAAGCCGTATTTTACCATCAGAGCATCCCATTCGCCCGATTCTCCGAACCTATCCGGAATCCCGACCCTTTTCACCGGAACCGGATATTTCTCGCCGAGAGTTATCGCCACCGAGTTCCCGAGACCGAAGATAACGCTATGCTCCTCTGTTGTGACAACCGCACCGGTTTTTTTCGCAGCCCTGATGGTCGTTTCTTCATCCAGTGGTTTCAGAGTGCTCATGTTTATGACCTCGGCCTCTATGCCTTCCAGCCTCAGCATTTCAGCCGCCTTGAGCGCCTGAGAGACCATGATTCCGGTGCCTATGAGAGATACGTCGCTGCCGTCCCTCATGACCGTGGCCTTTCCTATTTCGAAAGGGTCATCCTCCTTTGTTATGGTGGGGACGTCGGACCTCCCCATCCTCATGTAAAACGGCCCTTCTTCCTCTATTATCGCGCGTACAGCCTTACCGGTCTCCACGGCATCCGCCGGTACGATGACCCTCATGTTGGGTATGACCTTCATGAGCGCTATGTCTTCGGCGGTCTGGTGAGATGCCCCGTCACCTCCGACGGTTATTCCCGCGTGTGAAGCGACTATCTTGACGTTCAATCTCGGATACGCTATACTCTGCCTTATCTGGTCATAGCACCTGCCTGTTGCGAAGACCGCGAAGGTGCTGGCCACAACGACCTTTCCGGATGCTGCCAGACCCGCTGATACGCCCATCATGTTCGCTTCGGCTATGCCGCAGTTGAAGAACCTCTCGGGGAACTCCCTCTCGAAGAAGCTCGTTTTTGTGGAGGAAGATAGGTCCGCCCCCAGAAGAACGAGGTCCGGGTTTTCTTTTCCTATTTCCACCAGAGTTTTTCCGAAAGCCACCCTCTGACTTGCCATCTCCCACATCAGCTCCCACCTCCGAACTCTTCGACCAGCCTTTTCCTTTCGTCTTCCAGCTCATTTAACGCTATCCTGTATTCCTCGTCATTCGGCGGTTTTCCATGGAAATGAACGGAACCTTCCATGAATGAGACCCCTTTTCCCTTTATTGTATGGGCTATTATCATGGCAGGCCTCCCTTTGATCCCCTTGGCCCATTCAACGGCATCTATGATCTCCTCGAAATCGTGTCCGTTTATCTCTCTGACCGCCCATCCGAAGGACCTCCATTTCTCGGTGAGGGGTTCCAGAGACATGACTTTTTCCGTTTCGCCGTCGATTTGCAGCCTGTTCCTGTCCACAAAACCTATGAGGTTGTCAAGTTTGTAATGGGATGCGAACATCGCAGCTTCCCAGACCTGCCCTTCACCGACTTCCCCGTCTCCCAGCATAACAAACACATTGTAGAGTTTCCTGTCCAGCTTTGCAGCGAGAGCCATTCCGTTAGCTATGGAGAGGCCCTGGCCGAGAGAGCCGGTGGATGCCTCTATGCCGGGAAGTTTCCTCATGTCCGGATGCCCCTGAAGCCTGGAACCTATCTTCCTGAGCGTCAGAAGCTCATCTACGGGAAAGACGCCCAGCTCCGCCAGGGTGGCATAGAGTGCCGGAGCGGCATGTCCCTTCGAAAGCACGAACCGGTCCCTTTCCTCCCATGTCGGGTTCTCGGGGTCATAGTTCATAATATGGAAATAGAGTGTCACCAGCATATCCGTGGCCGAGAGGGATCCCCCGGGATGTCCGGACCCTGCCGCATATACCATCTCTATAACATGTTTTCTCACGGCATTCGCTTTAAAGGACAGCTTTTTCAGTGTCTCTTCGTCTATCATCTATGCACCATCAGTATCTTTCGTTCTTTCCTTCCAGCTGGTTCGCTTTCTGCTCAAGTCTGTTCGCTTTCTGCTTGAGCTTTCTTATTTCCGCTTCATGTTTCCTTATCTTCGCCTCATGCTTAGCTATCTTCTCTCTCATCTTCGCCACTTTCGAGCGGAGCTTCGCAATCTCCTGCATCCTCTTGGCGCTCTTGGCCATAACCTTGGCATTCTGTTTGGCAGCCCTAACATCATCCGGACTCATGGAATCACCGCGTGGTCATTGCATCGCTCATATAAGTTTTTGTCCTATAGGAAGAGATACAGTATCAGAAGAGCTCCGAGAATCCAGCAATAGTATGCGAAATAATGGAATTTGTCGGTTACGATGAGCCTCAGAAGAGCTTTTATCGACAGATATCCTGCAACAAAGGAAGAGGAGAAGCCCGCCACCATAACAAGGATATCCACATCTCCCGGGTTTTTCACTGCCTTGTATATCTGAAGAGCTCCTGCGCCTGCGATTGCCAGTATCGCCATCAGGAAAGAGAATCGCGCCGCGCTCTTCCTCTTCAGACCCGTGTGTATTCCCGCGACAATGGTGCTTCCCGAGCGGGATATCCCCGGCAGGAGAGCAAATGTCTGGGCGATGCCTATTATCAGAGCGGATTTGATTTCAGGCGCCTCTCTCTTGCCATCCCTCTCTTTTACGGAAAAGAGTATCAATCCTGTTATCGGCAGGGTTATCGCCACGATGTACAGGGATGTGAAGGAACTTTCTATGTACTCCTGAAGCAAAAATCCGACAATTACGATGGGTATCGTCGCCATCAGAGCGCCGTATCCAGTCCCCGCCTTCTCATCTTTTCTTATGTTCTCCATTATGTTTCCCCGGAGCGCTCTTATGGAAGCCTTCAGCACATCGGCAACATAATGCCATGTGGCAATCAGGACCGCAAAAAGGGTTCCCAGATGTACGACGGCATCGAAAAGCACGGGGTTCTCGGCACTCATAAAGTGCTGGGCAATCACAAGATGTCCGGAACTGCTTATCGGAAGCCATTCCGTTATTCCCTGAAGAATGCCCAGCAGGATGGCCGTGACAATATCCATGCAACCACATCCACAGGAGGATTAAAAGCGTTCCGACAGTTTTTTATCCAAGCGCATAATCTCACGCTGATTAACATGAAGATCCTGGTGTCCGATAAACTGGCCGAAGAGGCTCTGGAAGTGCTAAGAAAAGAGGCGGAAGTCGATTATTTCGAACCGACTCCCGAAGAACTGCTAGAGGTCATAGAAAAATACGATGCGATAATCGTCAGAAGCAGGACCAAGGTGAGGGCTGATGCGATAGAAAAGGGAAAGAATCTCAGGGTCATAGGAAGGGCCGGAGTCGGTGTAGACAACATCGATGTGAAAAAGGCCACTGAGAAGGGCATACCCGTGGTCAATGCACCCCGGGGGAGCACGCACTCCGTTGCGGAACTGGTGTTCGGCCACATGCTGTCCTTGGCAAGACACCTAGCCTATGCCGACAGAAGCATGAGAGAGGGGAAGTGGGAGAAAAAGAAGCTGAAAGGCATAGAACTCCAGGATAAGACTCTCGGACTGATAGGATTCGGAAGGATAGGACAGGAGGTCTGGAAACTCGCAAAGGTATTCGGAATGAAATGTATAGCCTTCGACCCCTATATCCCGGAGGACTTCATAAAGGAGAAGGGTGCGGAGCCAGGAAGTCTAGAGGATGTACTAAGGAACGCCGATTTCATAAGCATCCACGCACTACTGACCGATGAAACGAAGCACATGATATCGGATGAACAGCTGGGAATGATGAAGAAGAGCGCTTACATAATAAACTGTGCAAGGGGTGGAATAATCGATGAGGATGCCCTTTATAAAGCTCTGAAAGAAGGTGAGATAGCCGGTGCGGCCCTCGATGTATTTGAAAACGAACCGCCCGGAAAGACCCCGCTCTTTGAGCTCGACAATATAGTGTTCACGCCTCATCTGGGGGCATCCACAAAGGAAGCGCAGATAAGAGCCGGGGTGACCACGGCCGAGCAGGTCCTCAAGGTGCTTCGGGGCGAAAAACCGGATTTCATAGTGAATCCGGAGGTGCTGGAACAAAAATGAATTTAAACCCCTTTGTCTCATATTTGCGAGGAGATACCATCGGCGCAGAAGAGAAGAGAGAAGAAGTGGATCCGCTAAAAAATTCGAGAAACGCATTCGCGAGGGCCTTTCTGAAGACCCTGCAGGCATATCAGTTAGACCGCTCTCTCGAAAAACATCCGGAAGTCTTCGCCATGGCCAGAGCATTCATTCTCAGCACGGAGTATGAGAATCTGGCGAACAGAAAGATAGGGCCGACAGGCGGAGAATACGGCGAAGAAACTCAGGATTGAGAAAACCTATAAAGCCTCGAATAGGGGATTATGATTCCGGCAACCCCCTCGAAATCCGTTTTTTCAGGCAGATTCCCGGCTAACCACAGCTCGAATCCTTTAAATCTATCCGGAATCTCACGCCAAGGTGCGGTTTCACCCAGATTCGAAAATATCAGCTTTTTTACCCCGTAATCCAGTAAAACCTCGGCTATTCTGTCCATGTTCTCCGGGAGATCTCCCCATTTCAGAATACCGGAAAAATAGTCTATGCACACGGCGATATTCTCGGAGAGCTCCACGGCTTTTCTTACCTCTTCCATGCCCCTTATGCTCTTTGTCCCTATTACCGCAATCTCGGCACCGAGAATGAGGGCATCCTCCGCCCCGCCGACATCTCTGAAGCCCGCATCCACCCATATGTGGAACTCATCGGCAAGCCTTTCTATGAGATTTATTTGCATCCTGTTCCTTTCGATACCCTCTATATCAAGGATGTAAAAGTTCTCGTAACCTTCTTTTTTCAGCCTCCTCATTATTTCCACGGGGTCCCCGACAGGCAGATAGTCCTCATTTTCAATGACGACCGCTTTTCCGTCCTTCACCGAGAGTGCGAGCATCTTTTCCATGATGCCCCAGACGTAAGCATTATTTTTAGCTTTGCCTACTGTAACAGGCAAATTTCTAATAGCAAATAGGATATCGGTCACATCTCATGAACTCTCTCGAAAGGCTCCTCTGGTGGCTCATAGCCGGAACTCAGGGCGGATGGAACCGTGCCAGAATTCTCGGAATTCTGAAAGAGCAGCCCATGAACACTCATCAGCTTGCGAAAAGCATGGGTGTCGATTACAGCACGGTACAGCATCATCTGAAAGTCCTGAGAAAGAACGGTCTTGTGGGCACCATGGGAGGAAAGTACGGCGCTCTTTACTTCCTCGCGCCCCTTATGGAGGAGAACTGGGAAACTTTCGTGAAAATCGAGAAGAAAATTGGGAAAAATAAGATAAGGAAGGAGAAGGATGGTGATATCGATGAATAAAGAGACAAAAGTTGCATTGAAGGTCATACTGATTGCGGCATCCGGAGCCGTGCTCGGCATTCTGCTGGCATATATGTTCCCTTTCACGAGGGGGAGGCACGGGAACATGGGGAGCTATTATCCCCTCAACATGGCGCTCTCCATGGCCTCGGTTTTCCTGCTCTCCGGCCTTCTGTACACATATACAAAGGACTACGGGGAGATAAAGGCTCGCTTCACGCTTGGTCTCATAATATTCCTTATGGCTCTCCTTTTTCAGGCAATATTCGCAATGCCTGTGATACATGCTATATTCGGGTTCTCGTCAGCCAGTCTGGGACCGTTCTCGGTGCTGACGAACATATTCGAGCTTGCGGCTCTTTCGGTCTTCCTTTACCTGTCCGAGACCTGATTTGGAGGGGATTTCGGTGAGATTTGGGAACGATTTCGGAAAATTCTCTTTAATAATGCGGGCAGAGTATCACATGGTGATAAGAAATGAAAAAGAACGCAATCCTCGGAATGGCCGCAATCACTGTCTTAGGCCTACTTGCCCTGGGATTCACAGTGGCGGTGAGCGCCTCGACGGATGAGAGCGCTGAGATAAGCGAATGCAGGAATATGGAGAACGCACCTGATGCGGACGGAGACGGAATACCAAACGGAATGGACCCCGACTTCGAGAGACCCATGAACGGAACAGGGATGATGCACCAGTACAGAGGCGAAGGACCTCATGGGCAGATGAACGGTGAATGCAACGGCGAAGGGAAGATGTACAGGCACGGATACAGATACCAGATGCAGAATCAGGAAGAGGCGCCCTAAACCCTTTACACATTTTCAAATCATCTCGGAAAAGCTTATTATATCTCCGGGATTGGCGATGCCATGGCGGAGCGAATCGAAGGAGCCAAACCGACCCGTATGGAACTCCTGTCCATAAAGAAAAAGAAGATGCTCGCAAAGAAGGGAGACGAAATCCTGACCAAAAAGCGGGATGCTCTGGTATCCGAGTTTTTCGATATAATAAAGGAGCGCTCCGCTGCGCGAAAGGATGCGTTTGAGGCACTGGAAAGGGCCAGAAAGTCACTAATAAAGGCCGAAATGGTCATGGGAACGGAAGCTGTGAGGTCAGTAGCGGAGGGTTCTCCCGAGATAAAGAGCGTGGGTGTGCGCAGGGATAACATAATGGGTGTCGTTATACCCAGGTTCTCTGCCGAAATATCCGGAAAAAGAGTGCCGTCATACGGTCTTGCACAGACAAGCGCCTTTCTGGACACGGCCAGGGAAGATTTTTTCGAGGCCCTGACTAAACTGCTTAAACTGGCGGAAATAGAGAGTTCCATAGAGAGGATGGCCAGGGAGATAGAGGCCACCAAACGAAGGGTGAATGCTCTGGAATACGTTTTCATCCCGAGGTTGGAAGCTACCGAGAAATACATAGAAATGCAGCTCGATGAGAGGGAGAGAGAGGATTTCTTCAGGAGAAAGAGAATCAAGGCGATAATGGAGGCCAGAGAACGGTAGTTTTCCAGCAGATTTCCCAAAGCCTCGAAATTGCAGCTTCTGCTACGAAAGAATCCTCATCTGTTGAAAATAACCGCCTCATCGGGGATAATTCCCGTGAGATACAGGAGCAGGAGGCAGAGGACGATTATCAGCAGGTTTGCCGGTATATTATCGTATTTTATGAATCCCCTGTACTTCTTCTTCGAGAAAGGCCAGAATATTCTGACACCCGAATAAGTAAGTGTATCTGTCAGAACATGGGAAAAAGAAGCGGCGGATGCAAGCAGTCCGAGCAAAACGGATGTTTTCGGAGAGAATGAAAACAGAAAATAGGCCACAGGTCCGACAATGATTCCGAAGAGTATGCTCGAGAATATGCTGTGGCTGTATGCACCCCTGTGCCTGGCGATTCCCACGGCGTCGAGCATTATGTCGGCATCAGGCAGGACACCGAAGAGCGCTCCTGTGAGTCCCATGAGGGTATAATCCGTCCCAGTGTATTTTGCGAATATCAGTCCAACGGTGGCTCCGACAACGAAGTGGACGCTCCATTTCACGGGGAGAAATCGTGAGGTTTATTTAGTATATCTGTGTGGGAATGGCATGGCCGAATTCACGGTGACACCATGGGAAGTCACGGGCGAAATAGACTATGAGGAACTTGTGGAGCGCTTCGGGACATCGAGGATAGATGAAAACCTCATAAATAGGATTTCGAAATATGCCGAGCCCCATTTCATGCTCAGGCGCGGGATATTCTACTCTCACAGGGATTTTGACAGGACACTCAGTGACTATGAGAAGGGAAAGCCGTTCTACCTTTACACAGGGAGAGGGCCGTCGGGAATGACGCACCTTGGCCACATAATGCCGTGGTTATTCACCAAATGGATGCAGGATGTCTTCGACGCTGAGCTATACTTTCAGATCACGGATGACGAAAAATTCCTTTTCAAGGACGAACTCACACTGGAAAAGGCAAGAGAATACGCATATGAAAACATTCTGGACATAATAGCCCTCGGCTTCGACCCGAAGAAAACGCATATATTCCTCGATACCGAGTACATACACAACCTCTATCCCATAGCTCTGAGGGTCGCAAAGAGAATAACCTTCTCAACCGTCCGTGCGGTTTTCGGACTACAGAACTCCAGCAATATAGGAAAGATTTTCTACACCGGTATGCAGAGCGCTCCCGCTTTCCTCGGCTCCGAACTGAGCGGAGAGCCCATTAACTGTGTCGTGCCCTGCGGAATAGACCAGGACCCGCATTTCAGGGTAACGCGAGATGTGGCACCTTTCCTCGGCTATCCTAAAACTACCATGATATACTGCAAACTCCTTCCGTCCCTGCTGGGAGGGGATAAAATGTCCTCCTCGGTGCCCGAATCCACCATATATACCACGGATACGCCTAAGCAGGTGAAGAAGAAGATAGGAAAGGCGTTCACCGGCGGGGCCGTTTCCGTCGAAGAACAGAGAAAGAATGGGGGAAACCCCGATGTTTGCATGGTCTACCACTATCTGCGCTACATATTCGAGCCTGACGATGAGAAGCTGAAAAAGGTGTATGACGAGTGCATGGCGGGAGAGAGGCTTTGCGGCCAGTGCAAGATGGAACTCACCGGGAAGATCAACAGATTCCTTGAAAAACATCAGGAAAAGAGGGAAGAAGCAAAGGAAATGCTCGAGGACTTCATCCTCAGGGATTGAACGGAAGAACCAGAGGCATCACATCCTTCAGGTCTTCCCTGCTGACGGACAGTCTTTCCTCATAAGCGGCATTGGCTGTAGCGGCTATGATTATCCACCTTCCGAGATCTTCCCTTAATCCGTATTCCTTGACGGTGTTTCTGACCTCTTTTGCTATTTTGGAGGGAACAGAGACCCTTTTCAGTGTTTTTCTGCTGTACTCTATCCTCCTCTTCAGTCTTTCTTCTTCCTGTTTGTATGTTTCCACGAATCCGTAGGGGTCCTTTCTGAAAGCTCCCGCTCTCCTGACTATCTCTATCCTCTCCTCTATGTCCTCTATCTCGCTCACATGCGCCTTGAGAACGAATTTTTCTGCGATTTTCCCGGGATTGCCGGTGTATGTCGCAATAATCTGTATCTGTGCCGGATAGGAGAAGTTCCCAAGAGATATTTTCCTCTCTTTGGATGCGGAAAAAATGGTTTCTATGACGGTTTTATCGTGATTTTCCAGATTTCTGACGGCAAGAATGCCTCTGTTTGCTCTTCCGATGAATGACGATTCCGGATTGTCTTTCGTACCCAGCAGATGCTCTTTCTTTATGTAATACGGCACGAGAACGAAAGGCGCACCAACTTCCTTCTTTCCCTTTCTTCCTTCGAGACAGCCGGAGCACTGCATGACCCTGTTATTGGGGTCACAGTTGAAAGCACAGCCGGTGCTCTTTATTTTCGGAAGAAATCCGCCAGCCCCTTTAAGCATTATTCTTTTCCCCAGTCCCTCGTTCCCCCATATGAGCAGATTGAGCCCGGGATTAATCAGACTGAGGATTATCGCCCTTTTTGCAAGCTGATGTCCGACCACTGCGGTGAGAGGAAAAACGGCCTCTTCCTTCTCTTTCATCATCGTTTCAAGGGAGAAATCAGCCATTTGCCATCACTTCTTCCTTTACTGCTCCATTCTCTTCGGCCTCTTCGGAACTGCGCCTCATACGCCATCTAAGTGCCTTTATACCCTCCATCATGTGACGATTGTCAGGTACCGCTCTGCCCTCTAGAGCCGCAACGGTCCTGGCATAGTCCACAATCTTGATTTCCGAACTGTTGCCTTCGAATCCCATTTCATAGCATACCCTGGCTATGCTGTCCAGATGTGAATCAAGCGGATAGACCTCGGGAAGCAGCTTTTTGGCGGAGTATATTCTCTTACGGACCTCCCTCTTTTTAACGGGCCTGAACGAGGAGAGCGCGGAACGTATCCTCATCTCGAAATCATCCAGATCCTTCGCATCCACTGTCAGGATAAAGAACTCCTTCAGAACATCCGGAACCTCTCCTTCAGCGGTGCCTGCCAGAGAAAACGCTATCCTGTGCTCTATAACATCCCCACCCCTCTCAACCCTGTTCCTTCCTGAAACGAGAACATCCGCTATGGCTCTTGCAGACTCATCGCTAAGAAGGTCCACGTTCTTTATGAACAGCAGACCACGATTGACATCCCTGAAAACTGAAGGTGTGAGCAGGTATTTGAGATATATCTCTCCCCTCAATTCTTCGGGGGCAATATCCCTGTCCACCACGATTATAGGCATTGGTTCCTTCCTGCTTTTGAGCAGACCGAGTTCGTGCCTTAGAGAGCACTCCCTGCACATGTTCTCCGGCTCATCAGGATCGCAGTGGTAAAGACAGCCCGTGCTCTCGATCTCTATGCCGGCGCTCCTTATCCTCTCTATGGCCTTGTCAACGGATTTTTCAGGGAAGCCGCTTATGAGGAATCCCCCTGCCTCCGGACTGAGCATCGAAAGATATATCGCCCTCTCGGCCTTTTCGACATACGCCGGATTTACGAATTCCAGCTCCCTGACCTCGCCGGTTGCGGGATAATATCCGGCTCCGAACATCTCGGCTATGGGTTGCGCTCCCATGTCCTTGTCCACATCCACAACAAGAGTTCTGACGCCCAGTTCTTTTGCCCGGACAGCCAGAGCCTGAAGTTCTTCGTTAATGTCGCCACCCGGGACAGAAGGAGTATTTGCCATGCCATCGGTCAAAAGAATCATGATGGGCACGGTATTCGGTTCGTTGGACAGCTTGGATTTTATAAGGGCAAAGGCTTCCGATATTCCGAGAGACAGCGGGGTGGTCCCGCCGAACTTCACCCTGTCAGCCATCTTTTTCACTATGTCGACACCAGATGTGAACTTGGAAAGAACATCGGCCCTGTGACCGTGGGCTGTTATGAGCGCCACCCTGTCCCTTTTCTGATATGCATCCAGAAACAGAGAATCCAGGACCGAGCGGAGCGCAGCTATCTTCTCGCTCTCCGCCATCGAACTGCTGGCATCAAGAACGAAACAGACGAGAGTCGATATCTTTCTCCTCCTGACCTTTTCTCTGAAATCCCTTTTCCTGACCTCAACCTTTCCGTCCTTTGCATGCAAAATAGCGGCCCTTATGGTGGGCAACAGGGCGATATCCTCAACCTTGTCCGGGTCTGGCGGTATCCTGTATTTCAGATATTTTCCCTGCTTTCCGACGGTGATTATTTCGGTCCTCTTCCCTCCTCTCACCTTTCCGGTAACAACCCTTTTCCCCCTTCTTCTTGCAATGGAATCCAGCAGTTTGACGACTTCCTTATCTGCAATACGCTCACTTCAAACATAGGAAAGCTCTTATTTATAATCTTTGACACCAATATCGGAGGTTTCAGGCGAACATCACGCCGAGATGCTCGTCTTTCATGGGCTGGTGTGCCCCCATCACCTTCTCCGTGGCCCTCTCGAAGTCTTCCATGATTACAAAGTCCCGCCCTTCTCTGATGGCGAACATTCCCGCTTCCGTACATATGGCCTTTATCTCAGCGCCGCTGGCACCCTCACTGCTTCTTGCCAGCTCATCCAGAGTGACGTCCTCGGAGATACTCATGTTCTTGGTGTGTATTCTGAATATCTCGACTCTGGCATCGTAGTCTGGCAGCGGTATCTCGATTATCCTGTCGAACCTTCCCGGTCTGAGAAGAGCTTCGTCCAGAATGTCCGGTCTGTTGGTGGCACCTACTATCTTAACGTCCCCTATCGGGTCGAATCCATCCAGCTCGGCAAGCAACTGCATCAGGGTCCTCTGAACCTCCCGGTCACCGGAAGTGGCAACATCCATCCTTCTGGCGCCTATGGAATCGAGTTCATCTATGAACACTATGCTCGGTGATTTCTCTCTCGCAAGAGCGAAAAGCTCTCTGACAAGTCTGGCGCCCTCTCCGATATACTTCTGCACAAGTTCCGATCCAACGAACCTTATGAATGTGGCTTTGGTCTGGCGTGCCACGGCCTTCGCCATAAGGGTCTTTCCGGTTCCAGGCGGACCTACGAGAAGCACGCCTTTCGGGGGATCTATGCCGACTTTTTTATAAAGTTCTGGATTAAGAAGAGGGTATTCGACGGCCTCTTTCATCTCACGAATCTGATCTTTCAGACCGCCTATGTCCTCATATGTGATGTCCGGTTTCTCTATTATCTCCGCACCTATGACTATCGGATCAAGCGGCGGAGGAAGTATGCTCATGATAGCGAGGCTCTGCTTGTTAAGGGCCGCTCTGGCATCGATTTTAAGACTGGCTGGGTCGATGTACTCTGCCACCTCCACGATGAAATCCGGGCCCGTACTGCTTTTTATTAGCACTCTGCCGTCGGGAAGCTTCTCTCTTATGGTGCCTATTATCAGAGGAGGTTCCTTCAGTCTTTCGAGCTCCCTTTTGAGCCTCTTTATCTCCTTCTGAAGCCTCATCAGCTCGCTTTCCAGATAGCGGTTCTTGTTCTCCATCCTTATAGATTGCTCTATCAGTTCCGCCTTCTCGTTTTCAAGTCTGGCTATCATCCTTTCCATTTCTTCTTTCGTTATTTCTTCCATCGATAGCCTCCAGAGGAGATATATGGAGATACGAAATACCGATATTTAACCTTTGCCTTCATGTTTTTCTATGATTGCCAGCAGTTTTTCAGTATTTTCAACCACGTTCCCCCCGAAAACCGCCGAACCTGCCACGAGTATCTCCGCTCCAGCATCCAGAGCGATTTTCACGGTATCCACGTTTATCCCGCCATCGACCTGAACGATGATTTCCCGCCCCTCTCTGTCAATCCATTCTCTCAGCCTTTCGATCTTCGGTACGACATCCATTATGAATTTCTGTCCGCCAAAACCCGGATGCACGGTCATCAGAAGTACCATATCCACCACATCAAGATACGGCATCAAAACCTCGAATTCCGTCTCCGGATTTATCGATATTCCGGCTCTTATTCCATCTCTTTTTGCCATTTTCACGCATTCCATGGCCTCCATTACCTCGGCATGGCAGGTTATGCCGTCAGCACCGGCTTCGATAAACGCATCGAAGTACCTTGCAGGGTGTGCAATCATCAGATGGGTATCGAAGAACATGTCCGTTTCCTTTCTCAGCGAGGCGATTACAGGAGGGCCGATTGTGATGTTAGGTACGAAATGACCGTCCATGACATCTATGTGTATCTCGTCGATTCCAAGAGGTTCTAGCTTTGCGACCTCTTCCGAAAGTCTTGCGAAGTCCGCCGAGAGTATGGACGGAGATAATTTCCGCTTCACGGGGGTAAATCGAATTGAGATATTATACTTGCGAACCTCTCAGTAACCCTCCACCTCCACTTTCATGGCAACGCCTCTACCTATGGCAAGACGCCCTTCCCGCAAAAGCACTATCATTGGCCCACCCCGCTGATTTCTTACAACCTTCACCCGTGTGCCGGGAACAAACCCCATATCGGCGAGTTTCTGGACAAATCCGGCTCCGCCTCTGAATCCTACGATTACGACCTCGGAGCCTTCCGGTACCATGGAAAGAGGTATTCTGGACATGTTCGCCATCTCTTATTAAATTAGCCATCCCTAATTCGATGCCGTATTTAATGCTTTTGAAATGAGTACGGATTTTCTGCGGTTTTTCGTGATAAGAGCGCCAATTTTAAATATCTCTTGAATTTAGGAGCCCTACCAAAATCCTTTCACAGGATAAATGGGCGCGTGGCCTAGCCTGGATACACGGACTTCTATCCTCAGAAGTCCTGCTCGTGCCGATGTAACGGCACTCGGGACGCCAGCCTTCTAAAACCAAAAACCTTTAAAATCCAAAAGAGTAGCAACTACTCGCACATCAAGGGCGCGTGGCCTAGCCTGGATAGGGCGCCAGCCTTCTAAGCTGGATGTCCGGGGTTCGAATCCCCGCGCGTCCGTCAAGACCCACAAAACTTAAATCAGAAACCCACTAAACGCCCAAGCTCCCGTAGTGTAGCGGCCAATCATGCCGGCCTTTCGAGCCGGCGACTCGGGTTCAAATCCCGACGGGAGCACTCCTTCGCTTTGCTCAGCCGCGCTCCCTCCTTATGTTCTCCTATCGTCGAACATCCCGACGGTCACCTAATTATTTTTCTATAATACTCATCCAAACACCTAAATCCCAATCCAAGTCCCTCATTTCGCCAATCTTTAACTTCAGAGGGTTTGCATATATATTTTTCAGAGAAAATCCTCGAATTCCTTTATCAGCTCCGGGTCCTTTTCGGAAATGGCTTTCAGAATGTTCTGCACATTCAGCTCGTCCATCCCCACATCCGCAAGTATCCTTATCACTCTGTTGAAGATATCGTCATTTAAGGTGGCCATCTTCTCCTTCACCATCCAGTTTCTGTAAAGATGCTCCTCCATCCTCTTTCTCCAGAGTTTCTCATATTTTTTAAGGAAATCTTCGGTCGCATCTCCTGCCTCGACGGCTTCGGCAGCCACCATCCCCGCGTATTTCCCGGCTATTGCCGCATTGTAAACCCCACCTCCGCTTACGGGGTCTATCATCCTGGCGGCATCTCCCACGAGCATCACACCGTCCGTTACCGTTCTGTCAAGCGGCGCAGAGATCGAGACCGCTCCGGCCACCTCTCTTATGGGCTTCCCCTTCGCAAGCTCGGGGTGTGATTCTATGAACCTGTCGAGGTACCACTTCGCGGCCGCAGGCCTGTCTATCTTGCTCATCTGTACGCCTATCCCAACATTCGCTATACCATTGCCTTTCCAGAATACCCAGATATAGCCACCAGGTGCCATGGAACCCAGATAGAAGTCGTTAAATCTCGAATCTCCCTCTATTCCCTCAAGAGTGTACTGGAAGCACGAGTCTATGTCTTTCGGATTGAGAGCCGTGTTTATCCCGGCCCATCTTCCGACCTGGGATTCGTATCCGTCAGCTCCGATGACGACCTTTGCCTTTACCCTGAAATCCTCTCCCATGTGCCTCATTCTTATTCCTGCTATCTCTCCCTCCTCTTTCAGGAGTGCTGTGGCATAGCTTTTGACCATTACCTCGGCGCCAGCCTTGGCGGCCTTCATTGCGAGAATCTTGTCGAAGGTATCCCGGTTTATCACATACCCGGATTCGTCGCCAGCCTTCGATTCATCGACCTCCACATACGAACCGTCAGGCGAGATTATCCTTGCTCCGTCAACCTCATGGGATATCCAGTCTCGAGATGGCTTAAGTTCTATCTCGTCCAGCCATCTCTTCGCTATCCCCTCTCCGCACCTCACAGGGCTTCCTATTTCCTGTCTCTTCTCTATCATAAGGACGCGAGCGCCTTTCTCTGCGGCATATCTGGCGCTCACACTTCCGGCCGGACCTCCGCCCACAACAACAACGTCATATTCCATCTCCTTCATGTCCGTGCCTCCTTCGTCATTCTTATCGCGCCGACAGGACATACTCTTTCACAGAAACCGCATCTTATGCACTTCTCCTCGTCCACTTCGACCCTGGTCTCGTATAGAAACATACAGTTTGCAGGGCAGGTGCCGACGCAGGC
>JAJRVK010000050.1 GCA_024277315.1 archaeon
GACGATGTAATATGTGTAGTAATTCGGGTATTCTTTCATTTTCAGAGCCGCCGGTAGGGTCGGCTCTCCTTTCATCACATCAAATTGGGCGTTTTTCAGCCGTATCATCGTGCTCGGCGCTCTCTCAGGCAATATGTTTCCCGAGGATGCCGGCATAGGTGTGACAGACACAGAATCTCCTGCCGGTATGAAGATAGATGCCGAAATGACAAAGAATCCGATCAAGGCCGTTGCTATGAGCATTTTTTCTTTTCCCTTTTCTATGGCCATAAACATACTCTTTGATTGGTTATATATGAAGTTTATGCATTTATGCACAAAAGATCAAAGATATTTAAATATGTCTCTAAAACAACCCTTTTTAATCCCCCGCCAATCTCCCATCATGCTCCCCGAATCCATAAGAGAGGATTTCCCCGCCATAATCAACAACCCGGATACGATATATCTGGACAGCGCATGCATGGCTCTTAAACCGAAGAAGGTCATAGATGCCATTCTGGAGTATTACAGCAATCTCGGAGGCTGCGGAGGGAGGAGCGCTCACCGTCTCGCCATCGAGGTCACGGAAAGGACAGAGGAAGCGAGGGAGAAGATAGCCAGGTTCTTCTCGGCAGAGCGAAACGAGATGGTTTTCACCAGGAATACAACGGAAGGGCTGAACATGGTGGCCAGGGGATTGAACCTCGAAAAAGGCGACAGAGTTCTCACCACGGACAAGGAGCACAATTCCAACCTGATACCCTGGCAGAAGCTTGCCGGAAGAGGAATAAAACATGAGATAGTGCCCTCAAATCCGGATGGAACGTTCAACATCGAGGCGTTCAAGGAGCGGATGAACAGGGATGTCAAAGTGGTCAGTATTGTCCATACATCGAACCTCGACGGATATACCGTACCTGCGAAGGATATTGGGGAGATAGCGCACGATTACGGTGCGATTTTCGTTCTGGATGCTGCGCAGAGCGCTCCCCACCATCCGATAGATGTGAAGGATGTGGATGTGGATTTCATGGCATTTTCTATGCACAAGATGGCGGGACCGACAGGCGTCGGCGCTCTTTACGGAAAGTACGAACTTCTCAGGGAACTGGAGCCCCTGAATTACGGGGGAGGCACCGTTGAAGATACCACATATGCATGTGCGACCCTTCTCGAGCCGCCGGAAAGATTCGAAGCCGGACTTCAGGACTATGCTGGAATAATAGGTGCGGGAGCTGCGGTGGAATATCTGAAAGCCATCGGAATGCGTGAGATAGAGAGACATGAGGTTGAGCTGAACAGGATAATCACAGAGGAGCTCAAGGACCTGAGCGGAATCAGGATAATAGGGCCGCAGGAGCCCGAACTCAGGGGGGGCATATTCAACTTCACGATAAATGGGCTGGATTCGAATCAGATGGCCGTGCTTCTGGATGAGAAATACGGAATACTCGTCAGAGGTGGAAAGCAGTGCGTGAACTCCTGGTACAACTCGCAGGGAATCGAAGGGGGTGTCAGGGCATCCTTCTACATATACAATACCGAAAAGGAGGTCAGATACATGGCCGAGGCGGTGAGGGAGATAATGGAGATGCTGGAAAAAGCATAGGTTACAGATATGACCGGAGCGCTTCTATCTCCTCCCTTGCCTTTTCTTCGTCCTTTGTTTTCAGGAGAAGCTTTCCTGTATCGTAAATCGTTATCTCAACATCCTTTTTCACCACCATTATGGGGCCGAGATTGGTTATTATCTCGTATCCTGCAGCTCTGAGTTTTTCTTCCACTTCGTAAAGGTCGAGGTTTTCTTTTTTCTCTGGTATCGCTTCGATGGCGGCGCTCGACCTGCAGAGCCTGACAACCCTATACTTCAACCCTCACCACCTTACCCATCACGGTATCGACTATTTCTTCTATCCTAATCTTCTCCTCTTCCCTGAGTATGTCCTTCAATCTGGCGTTTATGCTGGGTTTTTTCGGTGTTATCGTGCAGCAAAGCGACGGGATTATCGATATCTCATAGGTGCCTATGTCCTTTGCAATCTGCACTATCTCCTCCTTGTCGAAGCCTATGAGCGGCCTTATCATCGGCATCTCGATGGCCTGGGATTCCGCATATATGTTCTTCAGGGTCTGGGATGCGACCTGCCCCAGAGATTCACCTGTGAGCAGGGCATCGTATCCGATTTTTCTGGCAAACACCTCCCCAACACGGAACATCATCCTCCTGCACATCACGCACTGATATCTCCTGCTGCAGTTCCTCGCTATGGCCTCCTGTGTGGGTATTCCGTGAGGCGCTAGATAGAGCGGTATCTCCCTCCCGTGGATCTCTTCCAGCCTTTTGACCAGCATTCTGACCTTTTCAAGCTGAGCGTCATCTGTAAATGGTCTGTTGTCCATGTGCAGAGCCGCGACCTCGTAACCCTTTCTCAGCATCAGATGGGCTGCTACCGGAGAGTCTATTCCGCCGGAAATAAGAGCCACGAGCTTCATTCCTTTTCATCCCTTTCCCAGAGTTCCTCGTCATCATACACGTTGTACTCCTTCGTTTCTTCCTTTTCCTCTTCCTCGGCAGCCAGAGCCAGAATGACATCCACCTTCAGCTTCCAGTAATGTATCATCCACCTCCTTCCGTGTCTGACCGGCACTTCGTCCATTTCCGTGCTCAGTATCCCCACATCTTCCAGCATGTAGAATATGTCTCTGTCCGACGGATTCAGCATATCGTCAGATATGGCCTCCTCGAATCCGAAAAGCTCGAGTATGTAGTCGGCAAGGCTTTCTATGGCCTTTCTCGGTATGCCCTGTGTCCCGATCGTGTTCTCGAGAGCCTTTATCAGAATCTCTCTGGATACTCTTTTCATTGCAAGCGATAATAAATCTATGGTATAAAAGTCTAATCTAAGAAGTCCATGAGCGGAAGCCCTGTCATCTCGTCCCGGGTTCTTCCGAGTTTCACATTGTCCAGAACCGCTATTGTAATCTCATTGACCACGGCGACCTTTCCGCCGAAGAGATGCCCTCCGATTATCCTTTGGTGCTCATCTGCGAGTGCTGCATGGAGGTGCAGGCTCATGGCCAGCCCCGTGCTCGCTATGCTCCCGTGAAGGGCTACGAGTTCGTGCGCTTTCTCTATCCTCTCCTTGCGGTACTCTTTTCCTTCATAATAGCCTATCTCAAAATCTTTCAACATGCCTATTCCGGTCAGAACAATACCTGATGTCACATTGTTTGCAGAGAGAACCCCTTCGATGGATGAAAAAAGGTCCTCTCCGTCGTCCAGCCTTATTACGAGTATATTTCCATCCCTTCTGGAATCCATGCATTATAATTGTTTTTGATATTTATACCTTTCTCCCCTTAAACTTTAAATCACCCCTGTGTTTCCCAAGCAGATGGACCGGAAATACATCCTGGACTACAGTGAGGTCGGACTCAAGGTGGGTCTTGAGATTCACCAGCAACTTGACACCCATACGAAGCTCTTCTGTCGCTGTCCTGTGAAATATCAGAATGGTGAGGAAGATTACAGGATACTCAGGCACATGCGCCCCACTCTCTCCGAAATGGGAGAATACGACAGGGCGGCACTCATGGAATTCAGGACTAAGAAGGAGATTACATACCTGCTTCACAAGGATAACTCCTGCACCTATGAAATGGATGATACACCACCCTTCCCACTCAACGAGCAGGCTCTCGATTTTGCGCTCAGAATAGCATCTCTTTTCAGGTGTTCCATAGTGGATGAGGTCCACATAAGCAGGAAGCAGTACCTGGACGGGAGCATTCCCACCGGTTTCCAGAGGACCGCTGTCATAGGCATAAACGGAGAATTGCCATATAAGGGTGGAAAAATAGGCATTCATCACCTTTGTCTGGAAGAGGATGCCTGCAGGGAGGTCTGGGACAGAGGGCACAGCATAGGATTTCGAACAGACCGGCTTGGCACTCCTCTGGTTGAGGTCATCACCGAGGCGGATATGCACACACCCGAGGACGCCATGAATGTTGCCAGAGAGATAGGATGGGCGATGAGAGCCCTTGGCGTTGTTCGAAGGGGAATGGGAGCGACCAGACAGGATGTCAACGTTTCAATAACAGGGGGTTCTAGGGTTGAGATCAAGGGTGTTGATAAATACCAATACATAAAAGACCTGGTTGCAATAGAGGCTTACCGGCAGAAGAAACTGCTGGAAATAAGGGGCGATCTCATCGGAAGAGGGTTGAAAAAGGAGGATATCCGCCTCGAACCCGTTGATTACGATGATCTGACAGAGATGGTAGACATAGAATCGCTTAAAATAGCCGTGCAAAACGGAGGCATTCTGAGAGGCATCAAATTGCCTCTCTTCAAAGGCATACTCGATATCGACATCGGAGGAGGAAGGCTGTTTTCACAGGAGTTTGCAGGCAGGGTCAGGGTCATAGCATGCCTCGACAGCATGCCCAACATAGCACATACCGATGAAGAAATACTTGCTCCGGTCAGAGATGAGGTTATGAAAAGGGCGGATGCCGGCAGGATGGATGCGGTCATGCTGGTATGGGGCTCCGAAGCCGATGTGATGACCGCTCTGGAGGAGATACGGGACAGGGCAAAGGAAGCTCTGGACGGAGTTCCTAATGAAACAAGACAGGTACTGGGCAATATGACCACAGACTTCGAAAGAATACTCCCGGGAGCCGATAGAATGTATCCGGATACGGATCTGCCGCCTATAGTACTGTTCCCCGAAAAAATCGAAGAGATAGGAAATAGCGTGGAAAATCCGTGGGCAGAAAAGCATTTCCTGATTAACGAAGGGCTGGGGGAAGAACAGGCCATGAAGGTTCTTGTCAGCCCTCTTAAAAAAATATTCATAAAAGGCCTCGGGAAATTCGGTGCCAGGTTCCTTTATCACTTCCTGTTCGAGTATCTGAAAGGTCTCGAAAGAAAAAACGGCAGGAAGATAAGTTCCGGCGAACTTGAAAAAATCATGGATTCCGCAGATGAAAACGACAAAAAATTCATAAAAAATGAAATTAAATTAAGGTTTGATTAAGGGTTTATTTTTTCTCTTTCTTCTTGGATTTCTCCTGTTTTCCGCCGTGCTCTCCGAAAGGTCCGATTCCCTTGGTATACATGTAGTACAGGCCCACTATCGCTCCTATTACGGCGAGGAGTATTATCACCGGAATCATTCCCATCCATGCGGCCGGTCCCACGGTCACCTTGATCTCCTTCTCATGGGTTATCGAAGAACCTGTGGGTTCCATCGGGTCGGTTGCATTCACCTTGATGACATAGGTTCCCTGTGTCGGGGTCCAGGCGATTTTGACTATTCTGTACTCTCCGTTGGGTATCGAGGCACCGGTCTCGACAAGGCTTCCGTTCTCGTATTTGTAGAACTTCACCTCGCCTCCGAGAGCGTCTCCGTTGACATAGAAAACAACGTTCGGAGAATTGGCATAGTCATCACCGAAGTTGGACACGTTCGCTATGATATATATCGTCTCGCCTTCCGCGGGTGAATTCGTGGATAGCGTCAGGTTGTTCACCTCCAGTCTGGGTCTGGGACCGTATTTGACCTCCACCAGTCTGGAAATCTCCTTGTAGTTTCCCACAGCGTCCGTAACGTTAAGTTCCAGGGTATATGTGCCAGGTGTGTCGAATGTATATGTCAGTATCGCTGTCGTCGAGGATGACAGCGTCGTGTCGCCGTCTTTGAGCGCCCACTGGTATGATCTTATCTCACCCTTTTCGTCCTCGTGGAATCCGTCCGGGTCATAGGAAGGCGTGGCATCGAATTCGACGGTGTCTCCTTCCTTCAGGGATATGGTGCCACCGGTATCTTCCTTTGTTTCGTTTCCCACGGTCCAGTTGAACTTCGGAACAGGTGGTGTTATATCGACAACCGTTATAGTTATGGTATCCACGGCATAGTTTCCGACGGCATCCGTCACATTCAGCGTAACTGTGTATGTGCCCCAGGTATCATATGTGTGTTCCACCACCTTCTGGGTTGAGGTTGCATCATCTCCGAAATCCCAGTGGTATGAAAGAACTATTCCCTCTGTTGTCCCAAAAACGTAATCGCTCGACGCTGAAGCATTGAACTCTATTGCCTGATTCTCATCGACAGTCGTCATGTTTGCATCTATAACCGGCGTGGGCTCTATGTCATCGACCTGTATGATTACATCGGCTGTGGTCGTGTTGGCCTCTCCGTCCGCCTCGTAAACGGTCAGAGTCACAGTGTACTCGCCACCCCTGGAAAAGGCGTGTTCGACGCTCTTTCCGTATGCGGTCTCGCCATCGCCGAAATTCCATGTGTAGTTAGCATAGTCCTCATTCCCGTTGGGATCCGTAAAAATCGCATTGAAGGATACCTTCTTGTCTTTTTTTACTATGTATGTATCATTGGCATCACGGCGCTCGTAGACATATTCGCCTGTCGCCACGTTTATGGATGCGTTTCCGGCGAGAGATTTTTCCGCCGTGAAAGACACGGTGCCTGTCCCGGTCCCTTCTGAAGGATTAATGTCTATCGAGACGAAGCCGCTGACATCCACATTTGAAGGTGCGGAAAGCTGGGTTCTTTCGTATCCTGCGGGAAGTGTGAGCGCGTATCTGTAATCGCGGGCAGGCGAGTCATAGTTTACGACCATTCTCACGGGTATCTCGGAAGAGGCGGTGATATCATTGTAGGAACTCATCTCGAAAGTAGAGTTTATGAATGCCGGCGCATCCGAATCCACACTACCGGCTATGTTTTCCACGATGATGTTCTGTACGGTGTTCAGCCCGTAATATGTGCCGTTAACGGAAAGCAGCTCCGCAGAGCTGACCTGAATCATATGCTCATCGAGCCATGTCACGAACGCATTTCTTTCCGCTGTGTCGACCTGCCCGTCCATGTTCCCGAAAGCATAGTCTATCTGAAGCCTGAGATTTCCGAATTGGCTTCCCGGGAGCGCATTTATTGTGTGTGCCGGAGCTATCTTCCACATCTGATACACGGAAATGGTATTGAAATCGTCGTTGACGAAAGATATGCCGTAGTCCATCTTACCGGTAACCGCCTTTGTCAGAGGAATCGAGCCCATTGCTATGCTGCTCCCGTCACAGTCCACGGAGGGATTGTAGTATAGATTGTATCCGTCGGCGGTTATGAACATCGAAAAATTCCCTTTGTATATGGATACCATGTATGCACCGGTATCCGAAGTGTAGAAAATCGTCGTCTTGTTGTTCTTGTCATAGAGTATTATATTGACCTCTCCCGCCAGAACCTCGTTGTTCTCATCGAGAACGCTTCCCCATATGTAAGGTGTGTCTCGAAGTGTCCCGTTGACGGTGATGTCGGCGCTTATGTTGATGTAAGTGTAGTTTATCACATATCCGGCATATTCTATGCTTATGAGGAATCTTCCGCCGTATATCGTCGTCTCATAGTAACCTGTCTCATTTGTCTTCACCTGCTTGGAGAAATCGCTGTTGACATCGGATATCGTGACCGTAGCGTTTGCAAGCAGATCACCGCTCTGGGATTTCACGGTTCCGTTGACAGAAAGATTCTCCACGACATATGAGAGCGTGAAACTCGTTGCGTTTGTCTCCGCAGGTTCGACGGATATCAAACCGGAGGACCTGAAATAGACCTTATTCCCTATTTCCTGAGTTGGAAACACTATTTCATAATGGCCCGGCGGGATGTCCTTCAAAGTGGTTGTAAAGCTCAGATCATTATAAACAAACTTCGCATCGTTCAAAATATCATAAAGTTCAACATAGTATCCGTTCACAGGATTGTTGTCCGTATCCTGAACATTTATCGTTATATTCCCGTTTTCATCTCCATTCACTCCACCGGTCATAAACGGCACTGTCGCTAATATCGCTCCGGTCATGAGGAGGACTGCGACGACGGTCAGTATTTTTGTCCTTTTTTCGTTCATGTTTGATTCCTCCATTATTTTATCTGTCTTTATAACGGATTAGTGGCGGAATAAAGCGCTCCCATATAAAGGTTATTCCCCCTCTTCGCCCTCACCCTTTCATCGTTTTCCCATCGTGGGAAAGTTTATTTCGGATATGATAATGTCAGAGCATGAACCCGCTTGTAATCTCACTAGGAGGCTCCATAATATCATCGGCCGACTCCGATTTCATAAAGGACATATCTGCCGTGCTTAAAAGAGAAAGCGAGAGAAGAAGGGTCTTCGTCGTGGTGGGCGGCGGAAAGATTGCAAGGGAATATATCCTCAAGGCGAGAGAGCTTGGGGCCGACGAGTCGTTTCTCGATGAAATCGGCATAATGGCTACCAGACTCAACGCCGCTCTCCTGATATCCGCCCTGTCTCCGGATTGCGCTCCCCTCGTACCTTCGAACTTCGAGGGTGCCCTCGTCCTATCGAAGACCTACAGGCTCGTTGTAATGGGCGGGACGCATCCCGGGCATACCACGGATGCCGTGGCCGCGATGCTTGCGGAAAGAGCAGGGGCCGATATTCTGATAGATGCGACATCCGTCAACGGGGTTTACACAGACGACCCTGTGAAGAATCCGGATGCAAAGAGAATAGACGGGATGACGCACAGAGAGCTCCTCGAGCTGGTGATGAATGCAGGAGCCGGCGGAGCGGGTGCCAATATAATCATCGATCCGATGGCAGCGAAGATTGCGGAGCGCTCCTCGATAACCCTCTATGTCCTCAACGGAAGGGACCTGGATGCCTTTGAAAGGGCGATAAAGGGAAGAAGGTTCGACGGGACAGTGGTGGGGGGTTAAAATGAATCTAAAACAATTCAAGAGATTAGTAAACGAAACAAAAAGAACTATTGAAAAAAGAGCTTCTAATACTTCTAATACTATCTTAGACATACTCAGTTATACTGAACAAGCAGCTATAGAAAATATCATTCAATTATCTCCCAAGTTTTTACCTGAACACAAAGCTTTTTTTGAACGGGCGCTACAGGATTGGAAAAGCGACCCCTTCAAGAACTCCCGTTTTGCTCTGGAGATATTAAATTACATATTAAAACTGCTTAAACTAGAAGAATCTGCTAAAAAAGAACTCGATAATATGAAAATTTTTTCTAGTTCTGAAGATAAGCTGAAACAGTCAGTTATTTCTTTTAGAAATGAAGACTACCCTTCAACAATCAATAACCTCAACACTGCTCTTGAACTGTTATTAAAAGATAAATTGGGCATACCTACGACTATATCGAAGATTAATACTGTCAAAATCATTGAGATTCTCGTTAAACACAAAATAGGTCCATATACACATTTCCAAGAGGCTAAAAAACATATTTGTCTACTAGACAACAAGATAAAGCATCAGGGATATTGCCCTACAACCATAGAGTGTATAAACGGGATAAAAGTTATGGAAGAGTTGATTTCTAAATTAAGAAATGTTAATTTGGAGTTAGATAAAGAGGTAAGAAAGAAGATATACAAAGAACCCCTAATTGACTAACTCTCGAGAATACATAATACCTAAGAAATCTATTTATAGTAGATGATGCTATTCATAGATAGCAGAATGTGGTGCTAGCCTCCATGTTGGCTACCATCCTGACAGTAAGCTGGATAAGAAAACAAAAGGAGATGAAAGAAATGAGAAAAGAACTCCTGACATGGATACTAGAGATATCTAGTATAACAAACGCTTTTACAACATTTGGAGGAGCCGCCCGCGTGGGGGCATGGTGCTCCCTCCAGTGTTAGAGCAGGATGATCAAGCAACGTGGATAACACCACGTTGGGCGGCTTCGGGGGTTCGAATCCCTCGCCCCACACTCATAATTGTTGAAAATGTTATGAAAAGGATGAAGTGGAGAAAGAATAGCGTATATACCACGAACAATTCCGTAATCCGTGAGCGTACAGAACAGGATTCTGAGAAAACTCATGGAGGAATGGCTCCTCGTAGGCATAGGTCTAGCCCTGCTCATAAGTTCGCTTTATCTGGAGCGCGTTCCTTCATATACCGCGGATGATTTCGAGGTTCTTTACATCCTGTTCGTTTTTCTCGTGATAGTTCGCGGGCTTGAGGAAAGCGGGTTTCTGAATCAGATAGTCAACATCTTCGAGAGCTTCGGAAATATCGGACCGAGCCTTGTGCTTTTAACCGCAATTCTCTCCGTATTCGTGACCAACGACGTTGCGCTCCTCGTTGTTGTTCCGATAACCCTGTCAATTAATGTGAAAGACAGGGCGTTCATCATCATAATGGAAACTCTGGCCGCCAACGGAGCATCTGCGATAAGCCCTTTCGGAAACCCGCAGAACATATTCATCTATTACAGATATGGAGTGGGGCTCAACGATTTCATGGCTACCATACTTCCCTTCGTTCTGCTTTCCATGACCTTTGTCATGCTCCTTACGTTTCTCAGAGTTAAAGGTCCCGGAGCCGTTGGAAAAAGGGAGCGTCTTCGTCTGAACAGAACTTCTTCATTCTATATCGTGTCATTCGTCATCTTCGTCCTTTCCATTCTGAGAGTTCTGCCTCTTTGGCTCGGCGCAATTCCGCTTTTCTATGCCATTGTCTCGGACAGGAACTCTCTCAGAATAGATTACCTGCTTCTGGCCACCTTCTTCGTATTCTTCGGATTTACGGACAACATTTCCGGCGTGATGGGGCTGAATATCTCCGGCTCTTCCGATGTTTTCATATCCTCCGCACTCTCTAGTCAGATTATGAGCAATGTGCCGTCAACCCTGCTTCTCGCGGATTTCACTGCAAACTGGAAGGCTCTTCTGTGGGGAGTCAGTGTCGGCGGTTTCGGCAGCATCATAGGTTCCATGGCAAATCTGATCTCTTACAGGTTCTACAAGGCAAAATTCGGAGATGTGAGGGGATTTCTCATCAAATTCCACATCTACAGCTATGCCGCATTCTTTCTGGGGATTGTACTGTTTTATGTGATGCTGAATTTCTGGATAATCGGTTAATCAGATTCCGCTCAACATAACGAGCGCCAATACGAGCATCGCTATCGCGAATATGGCTATGCTTATCAGGCTCAGCTTCTTATTTTTGGTATCGATGATTAGAGGTATCGGTCCGAGGAGGACTATTCCCACACCTCTCTTTTCCACATTCATGTTTTCCCCGAAACCGTATCCGGCCCTGAATCCGGGGGAAATATCGAAGAAACTCAGGATTAGAACTATGGAACCCAGAAAGAGAAGGAGGATGCCGAGACCTCCGAGGGGTCCGGTAGTTATGATGAAGGGAAATATGAGAAAGAGGCCGGCCTGCACTCCTGCCAGAAGCATGAGCGCGATACCGGATATTGCGAGCATCGCTCCTATCATCGTCTTTCCTTTCATATCAATCCTCCAGAGCGCTCCTCAGAGGGTCGGTGCTGAACCGAACATCCCGACCGGCTATTTTCATGTATAGAAGACCTTCTCTGTCGAGAGTTATATCGAAATCCATGCCGAGGTCCTTGACCAGCCCTTTTATCCTTTTCGAGGCGTTCTCCGTTCTTTCCTCATATATGCGCCTCAACTCGGTCAATTTTCTGGTGGGGTAGTATCTCATGTTCTTTCCATCCCTTATAGATGTTATGACGCCTGCCTTCTCCAGTCTTCTGAGTATCCTGCCAGTGCTCTGCCTGGAGAGTTGCAGGTTCTCGGAGAGCCTTTTCTGTGTTATGCCGGGATTTTCGAAGATGGTTGCCACGGCCTTTCTGGTCTTCCGGTCCTTTATGAGCGAAAATACGCCGCAGTCTCCCTCCCTCACGCATCCTCGTATAAAGAATCTCGTTTTCTTGTCTATGACAACCTCACCAATTGTACCCGCCTTTTCCATGGCCCTGAGGTGCCAGAGAACTCCTCTGTCGGAGATCTTCATGAACTTTGCTATTTCGGACGATGTGGAGCATGGTTTTCTGGACAGATATGACAAAATGCCCAGGCGTCTCTCCAATCCCTCGGTTTCCTCCTCCTTTTTTCCGTATATTGCTCTTTCGAACTCCTCTCCGATCTTCGGAGAACTCATGGGGGATGGTCTATTTTCATTCTATATAAAGATTCGGCGGTGTAGTATCCCGAATTCATTTTACATTTCAAGTAACCACCTCTCATATTCGAATATCTTTTCCTCCGGAAGCTTTCTCCAGAAAGCTTCTTCGGGAGTCTCAGCGTTATCAAAGTTCAGACTCA
>JAJRVK010000051.1 GCA_024277315.1 archaeon
CACATATGAGTCTGAACTTTGATAACGCTGAGACTCCCGAAGAAGCTTTCTGGAGAAAGCTTCCGGAGGAAAAGATATTCGAATATGAGAGGTGGTTACTTGAAATGTAAAATGAATTCGGGATACTACACGCTCCAAAGACGAACGTAAAGTTCTTATAAACAATTTTATTAGTTTTAGGTTGTTAGTCGTCTTTAGGTGAATTATCCTGTAGGATATTCCTTATCTTGTCGAAAAATATCTCCTCTTCCGTTCTATAGTCGGCAGGAAATGGAACATTCCTCTCGAGAATTGGGATATCTACATATAAATCTGTTTTTTCGTCATATTTGTATTTGCAGAACCAACTTATCGGAAAAAGATTCTGGTATTTCGTCAATCCCATATGTAATGCAAAGCCAAAAGGAGGAAAATTACATTCTGATACCAAATAGATACTTGAAGGGTGAGTAAATTCTATTGAGACAACCAGCCCCGTTCTAGTAATCAATCTTGATGTATTAAGATACATCAAAATCTCCATATTTGGCGGAAATCGTTGGCTATTTTTATTTAAGAGAAATTCTCTAATCCCGGGATGAAATTCAGAAAACCTTGGGCCATTCAAAGAACAGAACATCATAACCACTTCTTTTAAAAACCTCAATGGATAAACACCTTCCAATATTCCAGACCATCGGTCTGTTTTGACATCTTTTAGAATCTTATCGGCTTTTTCTACCCATTCCTTATATTCTCGAGCGTATCTGCTACCCACGTTAGTGTTGCAATGCCTACACAAAGTATATGCACCTAAACCACCCTTATCTCTTTCTTATATTTCCAACCGCATCCATCCCGTTTCCAATCGAAGAAATCAATGACCCTAAATTTCCGATTCTTATTGTGGGCACTTCGTGGCGGTACATGCTCAAACGACAGCTCTTTAACCTCCCCACATAAATGACATTTTCCTTTTGGTTTTGTTTTCATGCAATCGAGCCCCCGTATTTTGGAGACATCATAATGGACATCATCACACCCTTTACAACCTCTATCGTTTTTAGTCTTTCTACCACTACCTTAACAAACATCCCTGAAAATGTCAACAACTTTTAATAATCGTGATATTATTGGCTTGAAAATAGAATTATGGAGGTTATCGCATCCAGGATAAAACCAAAAGGGAAGTTTCCTCCGATAAGCGCTCTCTTATCGCGGGATTCTTCGGAAATGTTCTCGAATGGTACGACTTCACGGTATACGGTTTTTTCGCCGTGATAATCGGAAGCCTGTTCTTTCCCGGCAGCGACAGCACAGTTTCCCTCATCGCCGCCTTCGGTGTCTTCGCGGCCGGATATCTCATGCGCCCTTTCGGCGGGATAATCTTCGGACACATAGGCGACAGATACGGTCGGAAAAAGGCTCTCTTCCTTTCGATACTCATGATGGCCATACCCACTACCCTCATCGGTCTGCTGCCAACGCATCAGCAGATAGGCTGGTATGCCCCCCTTCTTCTAACAATACTGAGGCTGGCCCAGGGTCTCTCCGTAGGCGGGGAGTTCACCGGTTCCATATCTTTCCTGGTGGAGAAGGCTCCGGAAGGCAAGAGGGGTTACTATGGCAGCTGGACCACTTTCGGGGTTATGGGCGGAATGCTGCTCGGCTCCCTTATAGCGGCTGTCGTTTCTAACATTCTGACTCCCGCACAGCTCTACGATTTCGGATGGAGAATCCCGTTCATCTTCGGTTCTGGCATAGGCATTACGGGCCTCTATCTAAGAAAAGGCATGAGAGAGGGGGAACAATTCGAGAGGATGAGGAAAGAGGGAATAAGCCGCTCTCCGCTGAGAGATTTCTGGAAAGGACACAGAGTTCCCGCCATCAAACTCATACTGATAAGCTGGGGTTTCGCGGTCTCTGTCTATCTGGTTCTGATATTCCTGCCCACATATCTGCACAAGTTCCTGGGCGTGCCTCTGGAGAGCGCTCTTTCAACCCATACCATAGCGATGGCGGTGATGATGCTTCTGATACCTCTTATGGGAAGGTTATCCGACAGAATCGGGCGAAAACCGGTGATGATGGCGGGTATGGCAGGTTTCGTCGTACTGACCCTCCCTCTGTTTACCCTCCTCTTCAAAAGTACCTTTTCCGCCATCCTTGCCGCCATGCTGGCATTTGTGGTAATGGAGGGCATGCTCCAGGCCGCTCTTCCGGCGCTGATGTCCGAGATGTTTCCGACACGGATAAGATATACCGGGCTGTCGGTCAGTTACAACATCTCTCTCGCCTTATTCGGCGGAACCGCACCCCTCATAGCCACATGGCTGATACATATTTCGGACAACATACGGATGCCCGCCTTTTATCTGATAATCTCCACGCTTGTATCGCTGGTGACTCTCATCTTCATAAAAGAGACATCAAGAGAATCGCTAGAATGATCACGGTCCGGATATTTCATGCAGAAGATATCCGAGCGTCCATGCAAGCGAGGTTTCCGTGGTGGTCAAGAAACCCGCACCTCCTTCTATGCGAGCACCAATCCTTTCAATGACATCCTCCATTTCCCTGCTGTCGAGTCCGTGCATTATCACGAACCTTCTTTCCGACCATGAGGAATCTCCAGTATAGTCGGACGGATTCCGGAGTATTTCGGCAAGAGGTATGTGTTTTGCGGATTCCGATACGGGATAAACCGGAAATCCCAGATTTCCGATATTCTGCATTTCTTCTTCTCCGAAACCAAGCAGGAGAACGATCCTTCCGGGGATGTCTCCGACAGAAACTTCCCCGGCCTCCTCTATGAAGCCGTTTTTTCCGTACTTTCCTGCGAGCTGGAGATAGGCGAGAGTCATAACGGAGGTCCCCCACATCTTGATGACGGAACCAAGAAAAAACAGGGGCAGGGCCAGGAATAGATATTCCGACGGAATATACTGAGCCAGGGCCAGGGGCATACCTATGAGGCCGAGAACAAGTATGAGAACGAAAACCTCTATGACTCTTCCCCGGGTCAATTCCCAGCTTTCCGAAAGCCCGTCGATGGCTCCGACCTCGAAGATTACTATAGGGTACATGTAGAATACAAGCCTTATAGCCACATACACCACGAGGATAACGGATAGAATCGCGAACAGTCCGCAACAGATAGGCATCAGGACAGATATGAAAGCGATTAGAAGCGGTGCAAGTACGGCCACAAAATATAGAAACGAGGCGGCTAGAACATGAGGCAGTCTGCGGAGCGCTCTTCCGAGAGCATTTTCCAGAGAGGCGCTTCCTTTCAGAGATTCGTATGAGAACATAACAACTCCGGCTGATAGAAACGTGGCGACCACAAG
>JAJRVK010000052.1 GCA_024277315.1 archaeon
GTGCAAAGGTGATTCTCTGCCTCATTTGGGATGGAAGGAGCTATATATGGTTGCTTATTTCTTATGGTATTTCCAAAAACACGGTTAAAATCCCCAACAAAATTCTTTGTTCATGCATTGTAATGTAAAACTATGCAGGGGGTGGGATTCGAACCCACGAACCACTGAGGACAGGATCTTAAGTCCTGCGCCGTTTCCAGCTTGGCTACCCCTGCGTGAGTACTATGCGCTTCTTTTTTTTGTCTATTTAAAGTTTTGACGGGAAAAAGAATAGGATTAAAAAACGGTCATTCTTCCATAAAGTAATCTAAGTCAATCTTTTTTATTTCATATGTGGCAACTGTAGAAACTCCAACGTTATGTTCTATCATAAGGTTTGCTAGTTTTTCACCATCTATGAGTATGATTTTGTTATCTATTCGAGACGCATATTCTATCGCCTCTCTGCTGAAGGTTGAGGTCGTAATGAAGACTCCTTTTTTTGCTCTTTGACCCTGAAGAGCTCCAGCAAATTTCTGTATTTCTGGCCTGCTCACTGTATTAGACCATCTTTTAGCCTGGATGTATATCACATCTAGTCCGAGCTTATCCTCTTTTATTATGCCATCTATCCCTTCATCACCAGTCCTTCCAACAGCCCTCCCTGCATCCTCTCTAGAGCCGCCATATCCCATTTCAACGAGAAGGTCTACGACAAGCTTCTCAAAGAAGCTAGGAGAACATGATATGAGCTTCTCGAGTATGCTAGAGACCAGTTCATCATAGAGTTTCTTGTATCCAACAGACATAATGTCTTCGGGGGTGCTGTTTTTGTATTCCTGTGGAATGTTCATTTCCGTATGTCTTTCTGTCTTTTTTTTTCTAGTGCCTTTCGTCTGTCTGAATTCAATGAATTCTGGAAATTTACTCAGATAATCCACTGTAATCATATCGGGGGGGTTTTTCAGAACATCGATGCCTCTTTCTGTAATCTTGAAATACGCTCTTTTTGGAGCGCTCAGAAGCCCGGCCTTCATAAGATATGTTTTAGCCCATCCAACTCGATTATCAAAGACCGCCTGAACACCGCTAGGCAAAAGTTCTTTTCTCTCTTCTTCGGTAAGCCCGAATTCTTCGGCTAGTTTCTCAATCGCTTCTCTTACGTGGTGTTCCTTACCATCTGATGCAAACTTCAACAGAGGTAGCATTATGCTCTGATAGTCAGGTATCATTATTTTTCCTCCATATTGATAATGAATGGTATCGACACATTGCATTCGACATTAAAACATTTTCCATGCTCGTCAAAGGAACTTTGCTTAGAGGGCACACTTTTGCAAAACAGAAACCCTCCCATATAAGGTCTTTTTGTGAGCGAGCAGGCCAGAGCGACTTTCTTTCTCCCCGGTGTCTTTCTTTGGAGCTCTGGCCAGCACAGCGAACAGCAAAGAAAGAGCCCGCTTCGGCTACCCCTGCATATTGGTGCATGAGCTTGTATTGTTGAGGGGGATTTGTTATATAAGTTTTGCAGAGATTCCTTTAGAGCGGTATTACTCAGTTATGTCCAATAAGTATTAAGTATCTGAGACTTTCCCAAAACCATGGAAAAGGCGATATATCTGGACAATGCCAACGTTACAAGGGTCGCGGACGAGGTACTGGATACCATGCTGACCTATTACAGGGAGAAATTCGGCGTTCCGGGAGGCGAGTTCGGACACATCTATGAGGAAGAAGCGGGAGAAGCGCTCTGGAAAGCCAGAGAGGCCGTGGCTCGGAAGATTAACGCCAGACCGGAAGAGATAGTGTTCACTTCGGGTGTTACGGAGGGAAACAATCTTGCGATAAAGGGAGTGGCTGAGTACATGGGGAGAAAAGATAAGGTGAAGATTGTGACATCGAGGATTGAGAGGAAGTGTATCATGAAATCCGCGGAATACCTCAGAAACAGAGGACATGATATTGAGTTTGTGGGTGTGGATGCATATGGTTTCGTGGATTCTGAGGCGCTGCAGAAAGCCTCTGCAGGCGCATCCCTTATTTCGGTCCAGCACGTAAATCAGGAGATAGGTACGGTTCAGGACATAAAGGAAATAGGTGATATTGCAGAGGATGTCGGAGCAATATTCCATACCGATGCGACGCATTCGTTCCTGAAAGAGAAAATAGACGTAGAGAGAATGAATATCGACATTATGACCTTGTCTGGACACGTCATCCATGCACCTCTGGGAAGCGGGGCTCTTTTCGTAAGAGAGGGTGTGAAAATGGAACCTCTGTTTCATGGGGACCACAAAGAGTTCGGGAAGAGGGCGGGACACCCCAACATCCCCGCCATAATGGGCTTTGCAAAGGCAATCGAACTCATGAAAGAAGACGATATAAAAAGGATGATGGACATGAGGGATCTCCTGATAAAGGCACTTCTGAATATCGACGACAGCATTCTCAACGGTCCGAAGGGGGAGGAGAGAGTCTGTGATAATGTGAATGTGTCTTTCAAAGGGGTCGAGGGGGAGGCCATTCTGATGCTTGCCAGTGCAGAGGGACTGATAATACGCACCGGTTCGGCATGCTTCAGCCCGGAACTCAGATACAGCTATGTGCTTAAAGCTATAGGAAGGAGCGCCGAGGAAGCGAATTCCTCCACAAGACTTACCCTGAGCAGATATACCACCGTGGAGGAACTGAGGAAGGGTGTGGAAATACTGGAAAATAGCATAGAAAGGCTCCGGTCGATAAGCCCCATATACAGGAAGGTGGCTCGATGAAATTCGGATATTCTCCGAAGGTCATGGAACTCTTCAAGAATCCGAAAAACGTGGGCGCTCTCGAGGATGCGGATGTTACTTCCATAGCCGGAAGCATAGCCTGCGGAGACATGTTGAAACTCTATCTGAAAATAAATCCCGAGACAGAGATCATAGAGAAGATAACATTTGAATCTTACGGCTGTGTGGCCAATATAGCCACCAGTTCCATGATTACTGAGATGGTGAGGGGAAAGGACATAGAATATGCTAGGAAACTCAGTTTCAAGGACGAGGTTGAACAGCTTGGCGGTCTTCCGAAGGTCAAATACCACTGTGCGGTGCTGGCAATCGATGCCCTACGGACCGCAATAGAGAAATGGGATTACATCCGGGGAAGGCGGAAACTTGACAAAGAGTTCCTGAAGAGGCTTCTTAAAGGTATTCTGGACCCGGAAACGGATAGAGACCTTATAAGCTCAGGTACTGTAAAAAACATAGAGGTAGATGGCAAAAGCGTCAGAATAGGCGTTAAAATCTCAAACCCAGAGTACGGGGAGGAGATAATTTCAAATATCCACGAGGTATTCGAGAAGATGGACCTCGATATTGAGATAGAGGAGGAATGAAACATGCCGTTTGACCCCGTATGCGGAAAAAAGGTCGGAAAGACGGAATACAGCCATGAATACCACGGAAAGACATACTATTTCTGCTCCATAGACTGCCTTGACGAGTTCACCGGAAACCCGGGCAGATATGTAAAGGAAAAAAGTGATGAGAGTTCGTGTTGAAGCTCTTCTGGCAGCTCATTCTTTTATCGGTATCACACAGAGGAATTTCCAGTCACCGTCTCCTGTGTTCCGATACCAGTGGGGAATCTCCGGCTCCACATAGGCGAAGTTTCCTGCCTTTACTTCCTTTTCCTCTTCTCCGGCTCCGATTACTCCCTGTCCTTCCAGCACGAATATCTCGTGCTCCCATGGATGCTGGTGTATAGGTATCTTTCCCCCTTTCTCAAGGGTGAAGAGCCTCATGGCATAGTTCTCCGCACCGTCCTTTTTCGCTATCAGCCACTGTATCCAGACTCCTTCGACTCCTTCCATCTCGACCTTTTCCTTTTCCACATCGCTTATGTGAGACACTATCATGGAATCACCTGCAATGGAATCTTAATGAAGTATTAAAACTTTAGTTATCACAGTTTTGGATTTAAGGCGGTGGGCAGTATGTAGTAATTACTGAGGCTAAGTAAAACAACTTTTACTAATCGGCTGTCATCATATAACAATTTGTTTAGCGATTATGTAAGACAAGAAAGAAAGATTTAAATAGTAAAACAGTATTATGGGGGATTATGAAGGTGATAATAGACATCGACGAAGAGGACATCGAGAAAATAAAAAGATATGTTGCTAAGAATAAATCGTTTTCTCTATCAGATTTCATCTCCGTTGCTATCCACAATCAACTTATGCTGGAAAAAGAAGGGGATGAGGTAGTGTTTCTTGAAAAATCTTTCTTGGAAAGCAACATAAACTTGAAAAAAAGATCCATAGAGAAAGAAGCAGATATTACCGTAGATGAAATAAAATTAGAAAAACAATTTCCTTTTTGGGGAACACAAAACAGATATTTTTGTTTAAAACAGATTACCCGGGATTTAGGAGAGTTGATAACGAAGGAAAAAACCAACTGGGTTTCTTATGAATACGCAGTAAACTATATCTCTACAAATGCTACCAAACTACGAAAACAACTTGAAAAACTGGATAAAAAATTGAAAAGACCCCGTGGAAATAAACTATCTGCGGGATTTCCTACAGGAGAGTTTAAAAGCATAAACAGATACGAAAAGCAGTTTATAGGAGGCATAGATGGGAGGGGCAACCCATATGGTATGGCCTTGTTAATGGGTTTTCTCACTATAAAAAAGGATGCAAACAGACTTTATCTAGGAATTACTAATAGAGGATTGAATTTTTCTTTGTTGAATTCTCCCGTATTTGATGTAGAAAACACATCTTTATTTTCAAATACTCCACCTTTAAGCGACGAAGAAATAGAATATATTCTCAATACTCTCAGAGAAAGAATTCCTGCCGAAATAGATTTTATGATTGTTACACTATCATATATCCAAGAAGGGAAAAAGACACCAGAAATGGGAAAAAATATAACCCTTCGTTTTTTGAATGAAAAATATCCCGAAATAGCAGCTACTAAAAAAGGTGGAGGATTTTCTACATCTGAAGCAGAAACTATGAGAGCGGGAGTAATAAGTAGATTGAACGAACTAAATATGATATCCATTGAAAAACAAGGTCTCAAGTCAAGATATAGACTGACAGAAAGAGGTCAAAACTTCTTAAGAAATGGAGGTGTATAATATGAAAAAAAATGAAAAAAATAAAAGGAAAAAATTTTCGGAGCAGTTCCAAAGATGGTTTGAGGACCAAAAAGAATTCAAGGATTTGGGTGAGCTTGCAGAGTTTTTA
>JAJRVK010000053.1 GCA_024277315.1 archaeon
ACGATAAACCACATATGAGTCTGAACTTTGATAACGCTGAGACTCCCGAAGAAGCTTTCTGGAGAAAGCTTCCGGAGGAAAAGATATTCGAATATGAGAGGTGGTTACTTGAAATGTAAAATGAATTCGGGATACTACAATCTCTGATTTCTACCAAAATCCTTTTTAACCCTTTGATTTATGAGACCATAGATTACTCCACTGGAGGATTCACATGGAAACTCTGAAAACCGCAGTTATTGGCATCGGGCAGATGGGACAGCACCATGCCCGGATATACTCTGATATACGCAACTCAGAACTCGTTGGCATAGCGGACATAGACATAGAAAAGGCGAGGATTTTGACGAAAAAATACGGGGGAACCGCATACGAGAATTATTCCGAAATGCTGATTAGAGAGAGGCCGGATGCTGTTTCACTGGCAGTACCAACGAGCCTTCATTCAAAAATAGGCACGGAGGTTCTGAGATACTCGAATCTTCTCGTGGAAAAGCCAATATCGGATACTATCGAAGGGGCGGAAAAACTCATAGAGGTCGCAAGAAATAATGAAAAAAGCCTTATGATCGGGCATATAGAGAGATTCAACCCCATAATACAGTATTTCAGAGAATGGGTGGAAAAGAACGGATGCAAATACCTCGCCTTCAATATAGTGCGGATAGGTCTGCCAAATCCGAGGGCCGGGATAAACACCGGTGTGATACTCGACCTAGGAATACACGACATAGACATGGTGAGATATCTTACAGAAGAAGAGGTGACTGAGGTTGATGCCAAAGCCATGGGATTCTTCGAAAACACGAAAAACGAGGACCACGCACAGATATGGCTGAAACTTAGAGATGTTTCCGCCAGCATAGTGGCAAACTGGATATCTCCCGTTAAGATAAGAGAGATGTATGTTACTCTTGATAAGGCATTTGTGAAGATAGATTACCTTTCACAGTCCATGGATGTTTCGATGAGGAACCACGGGGATTTTGATGACAGGCTGATAGGATATCCCACAAAACACATATCCCTCAGATACAGAGAACCACTCAGAATAGAGCTGGAAGACTTCATTAAATCGATAATCTCGGGATTGCGTCCTTCGGTGAGCGGTGAAGATGCGCTCGAATCCATGAAAATAGCACTAAAAGCCGAAAAGATTGCGAGAAGGGATTGATATGGTGTTCGTTTCAGAAACTGCAATAGTGGATAAAAGAGCTGAAATTGGAAAAGGAACGAAGGTATGGCATCACAGCCAGATAAGAGAGGGGGCGTTCATCGGAAAGAATTGCAATATCGGGAAGGGTGTATATGTGGATGCCGGCGTTAAAATAGGAAACAATGTAAAGATCCAGAACAGCGTATCCATATATCATGGAGTTGAGATCGGTGATGATGTTTTCATAGGGCCAGGCGTAACTTTCACCAATGACAAACATCCGAGAGCATGGCTGTGGGACGAATCCAGACTGTGCGGAACAAAGGTAATGAAAGGAGCGAGCATAGGTGCCAACTCCACGATAATATGCGGAATAACCATCGGAGAATACTCCATGATCGGTGCCGGATCTGTCCTCACAAAGGATGTGCCTCCGCATGCCCTAATGATAGGAAACCCTGCAAGACTCGTAGGTTTCGTGTGTGAGTGCGGTGAGAAACTGAATGAGAATTTTATGTGTCCCTCCTGCGGGAAAGAATTCCCGGAACTTAAAAGATATGCGGTGAAATCATGATTCCCATTGCAAAACCGGATATAGGCGATGAGGAGAAAAAAGCGGTTATGGATGTCCTCGACTCGGGGATGCTCGCCCACGGAGAATGGGTCAGGAGATTCGAGAAGGAATTTGCGGGATATGTCGGAACAGAATACGCCATAGCGACGACGAGCGGGACTCAGGCACTTATACTGGCACTGGAAGCCCTTGAGGTGCGGGGAAAGGAAGTGATTGTTCCGAGTTTCACCTTCATCGCCAGTGCGACCAGCATCATAAGAGCAGGTGGAATTCCCGTATTTGCGGATGTAAATCCAGAGACGTTCAACATAGACCCAGAGGATGTGGAAAGGAAGATAGGAAAGAGAACTAAGGCGATAATGCCCGTACATTTATATGGTCAGAGCGCAGACATGGATTCGATAATGGAGATTGCGGAAACCCATAATCTGCATGTGATCGAAGATGCCTGTCAGGCTCATGGAGCCCTCTGGAAAGGGAGAAAACTTGGAAGTATCGGGGATGTCGGTGCATTCAGCTTCTATCCCACAAAAAACATGACCACGGGGGAGGGGGGTATGGTTACGAGCAACGATGAAAATATTGCAGAAAGGGTGAGAATGCTTCACGATCATGGACAGGTGGAAAGATACAGACACCGGGAACTGGGATGGAATTTCCGTATGACGAACATAGCGGCTGCCATTGGTCTCGAGCAGCTAAAAAAACTGGAAAATAACAACGAAATGAGGAGGAAGAACGCTAAGTTTTACGATGACTCTCTGGAAAATATGGTGGAAATTCCACAGGTGGACCCGAGAGCGAAGCATGTCTACCACCAGTACACGATAAAAACCGAAAAAAGGGATAAAATCATAGAAGAGTTCCGTAAGACGAAGATAGGTTTCGGCATATACTACCCCATGGGAATACATCAGCAGGAAGTGATGAAAAACCTCGGACATCGTGCAAGACTGGAGGTCACTGAAAGACTGGTTAACGAGGTATTATCCGTACCCGTACACCCACTACTGACCGAGAAAGATATGGAAATTGTGGTTGAAACCATAAAAAAGGCTGTCACATAACCGTACTTCCCGAGCTTATTCTTCCCCCCGCTACTGACCCGGGGCCTATCTTCGCTCCCTTCCCTATGAGGGTGCCCGGTAAAATGCTGGCATTTATTCCGGTATGCACCTCGTCACCCATTATAACGCCGAGCTTTCTTCTCCCAGTATCCACATATTTTCCCTTCAGATTTATCCATATGTTCTTCTCATCTAGCCTGAGATTGGCAACCTTCGTCCCGGCACCGAAATTGCAGTTCTCGCCTATTACGCTGTCACCGACATAATTGAAGTGTGGGATTTTCGTCCCGTTCATCACTATCGAGGCCTTTATCTCCGAGGAATTACCTATGTGGCAGTCATCGCCTATCACCGAATGTTGCCGTATGTAGGAATTCGGTCCTATTCTGCAGTTTTTTCCGATTATCACAGGCCCTTCTATGTACGTGCCGCTCTTTATAACCGTGTCTTCTCCGACGATTACATCTCCCTTTAGAGTAACGCCTTCTTCGATATCCCCTTCTATTTTTTTCGAGATGTGTTTTAGGAAGTCTCTGTTTGCTTCCAGAATATCCCACGGTGTCCCGATGTCATTCCAATAGGCCTCTGTCTTTACGATTTTGATTTTTTTCTTTTTTGCCAGGATATTGATGGCGTCGGTAAGTTCGATTTCACCTCTGGGAGAGATTTTGCACTTTTTTATCGCATCGAAAATCTCTCTGCCGAATACGTATATTCCCCCGTTTATCCAGCCTTCCTTTGTATCGATCGGTTTTTCCTCTATTCTATCCAGATACTCATCACCCTTAAGAACTCCGTATCTGCGGACATCCTCTCTGAATACTCCCAGAATCGCATTGTTTTCTTCCTTAATTTGTTTCAGAATCGCTCTGTCGAACATTATATCTCCGTTTATGAAGACTATTTTATCTTCGCTGCATTCTTCGGCATATAATGCGGCATTCCCTGTTCCCAGTCTCTTTTCCTGATATTTGTATTCTATCGGCACTCCTTTGTAGGAATAACCGTATTGTCCGACAATCTTCCTTCCTTCCCTTCCTATCAGAATAGTAACCCTCTCGATGCCGGCATCCAACACCCCATCTAGGATATGGGAGATTATCGGTTTATTTCCCACTGGTATGAGTGGTTTCGGCCTGTTTTCGGTAAGCGGCCACATTCTTGTACCTTCTCCGGCAGCCATTATGAACGCTCTCATCTCATTCACCACCTATGCCTTTCACGATTCTCTTCATCATCTCTTCCGCCTTTCCTTTATCTTCCGCCTCCACCGTTATTCTGATCTTGGGTTCCGTGCCCGAAAACCGTATCAGAAACCATAAATCATCCATCTTAACCCTCCATCCGTCTATTCTCAGGACCTCATACTCTTTTAGAAATCTCTCGATGGAACCCTCCATCTTTTTCCTATCCTCGTAAAATATGCTTTTTCTCAGTGTTGTATATGAAGGAAATGAGTCGATAATCTCGTCGATATTATTGTTCAGAGCTATTTCGGAGAATTTAACCGCGGAGTAAATGGCATCGGGAGTGAGCCTCCATTCCGCAAATATCTGCGTGCCGCTCTGCTCACCGCCGAATTCATAACCCAGCTCCTTGATTCTCTGAGAGACATTGGCATCTCCGACCTTGGAGCGCTCCACTTCCGCATAATTTTCCAGGAGCATTGAAGAATCCACGGGTGCCACCACCTTTCCGTAGCCGAATTCCCTTATGAAAACGGCCATTATCATATCTCCATTCAGATATCTTCCGGATGAGCTTACAGCAATGAAGCGGTCCGCATCGCCGTCGTGAGCTATCCCCAGGTCGGCTCCTTTCCTCGGCACCATCTTTCTGAGGAGCTCAAGATTCTCTTCGGAGGGTTCGCTGGAATGTCCCGGAAATCGCCCATCGGGATGGCAGTTTATGGTCGTTACTTCCGCACCCAGTATTCTCAACAGATAGGGAGTTATAACACAGGATGCACCGTTGGAACAATCGACGATCACTTTCAGCCCTTCGAGAGAATTCGCATTTTTTATGATTGCCTCTTTGTGAAGAGAGAGCGCATCGAAGTTGTACAGCCCGCCTGTTTTTTCCCATGATGCGATATCCGCCTTATCTTCCTTCAATTCTTTCATCTGCTCCTCGGAAAAAGCCGAACCGTCCGGATTCCACAGCTTTATGCCGTTGTATTCGGGAGGGTTGTGCGATGCCGTTACCATTATTCCTGCATCAAAATCCTTTGCCGCGTAGGCAAGAGTGGGTGTTGGCACCTTTCCAGCATCGTAAAGCGATGTTCCAGAGGAAAGAAGAGCGCCTTTTATTATTTCGACCAGAGAATCCGAACTTTCTCTGAAATCGGATGCGATTATGACATTTTCGTATTTTTCCGACATCGCGTGTCCGATATTCCTTCCTATCTCAACCAGTTCCGGGCCCCATTTCATCCTTATTCCAGACGAACCGATGTACTTCATTTCATCACTCCACGGTAACACTCTTTGCCAGATTTCTCGGTTTATCTATCTCGCATCCCCTTAGTTTCGCCGTATGATATGCCAGAAGCTGGACCGCCACTGCATTTCCGAAAGGAGAGAACATAGCGCTGTTCTTTGGAACGGGCATTCTGTAATCCACATAATTTTCTATCTCGGTTTCCGGAGATATCGCAATAACCGTGGCGCCGCGAGCGCTCACCTCCCTTATGTTGGATATCATCTTATCATATGTCTCGTCTCTGGTCACTATGGCAATCACCGGAACTCCGTCTTTCAGAAGTGCCAGAGGGCCGTGTTTCAGCTCGCCGGCAGGATACGCTTCGGCATGAATATAGGATATCTCTTTCATCTTAAGAGCGCCTTCCATCGCTATCGGGTAGTTGAGTCCTCTGCCCAGATAGAACATGTTCTCACTGTTCATTATCTTCTGAGATATTTTCTTTATCGTTCCTTCGTGATCGAGAGATTTTTCGATTAGCCTGGGCACCCTTCTTAATTCGTCTATTATTTCATCGTACTTACTCTGTGAGAGTATTCCGTATTTCTCACCGAGGGCCGCACCCAGATAATAGAGGGCTGCCAGTTGGGCCGTGAATGTCTTCGTCGCCGCAACCCCGATCTCCGGACCTGCGGAAGTGTAAATTACATGGTCTACATGATGTGTTATAGAACTTCCGAGTATGTTCGTTATTCCGACGGTTTCATATCCTCTTTTCCTGGCAATCTTTGCGGCAACCAGGGTATCCGCCGTTTCTCCGCTCTGTGTTATGAATATGACGAGACTTCTTTCCCTAACCTCGGGCCTCATGCGATATTCCGAAGCATAATAGACATCCACAGGAATTCCCAGTAATTTTTCCAGAAGATATTTTCCGGTAATCCCCGCATTATACGAAGTTCCGCATGCAACGATGGTTATTCTACCGTAATATGGGAGGTTTATTTCCTTAGAGAAAAGGGTGTGTATAGTATTCTCTATGGAAAGTGGCTGTTCGAATATCTCC
>JAJRVK010000054.1 GCA_024277315.1 archaeon
ATATGCCGGAATTCTCGCTCCTCCGATTACATTTCTCTTCATAGCCGTAGCCATATTGACACATCCGTGGTTCTCTTTCACGGAAAATGCCCTGAGTGATCTGGGAGCGCTCCACACCGAGAACAACTGGATATTCAACACAGGCCTGATTCTGGGAGGAGGTCTCGCTACCGTTTTCTCCGTTCGTCTCCAGGGGAAAGGGAAAAACATGGCTGAAAAAGCAGGGTATGCGATATTTCTCGCAGCATCTGTTTTCATGATGCTTATCGGGGTGTTTCCGGAGGACACGGCGCCACATTTTACCGTCTCGGTCCTTTTCTATCTGCTGGGGGCGATAGCGATGTCCGTGTCCGGGGTCGGCTTTATCCGCTCCGGTATGACGAAAGTGGGAATCTCATCCATCATCCTTGTGCTTCTTACTCTGTCCGTGTCCCTGGGAATAGAGTGGAAGAGTATAGCGATTCCGGAGACCGTGGGAGCTCTGGCCATTTCCATCTGGGTATATCTCGTGATATTCCGGGTCATCGATAACGGTACCGGTACGGATGACGCAAAGCACATTAATACCTACTGAATACAGAGAGCATGCACGAAGTTATCGAAAAGGCGGAAGAATACTTTCTCGAGCTTGTGGCAAGAATCGAAGAAGGAGATGAAAAGGCCCTACATGAGCTTAAGGAACTGAAGAAATACATGGCCGACATAAATTCGATCCTGGATATGGTCGATGAGAGAGACACCATAGAAACTCTGAGAAATAAGTTCGAGGCTCTGGAAAAGAGATTCGACAGACTGATGATGGAAATGCACAGGGTTGTTGGCTGATTATTTAACTCTCATTGTTTCCAGGTTTCTGGGAACCGCCGTCTCGACATCGTATTTTCTTCTGGCCAAATGCGCCATTTCGAGCGCTTTCGATTCCTCGCCGTGGCAGAAGACTATTCTCTCTGGCTCCGGGGTCAGGGATGAGATGTATCTTATCAGCTGTCTTCTGTCCGAATGCCCCGAGAAACCCTCCGAGGTCTCCACATCCATCTTTATCTCTATGGTTATCGGATTTCCTCTCTCCAAAAGTGTGATATCCTTCCATCCTTTCTGTATCTTGTTACCCAGCGTTCCTTCGGCCTGATAACCCACGAATATCAGCGTGTTTCTATCGTCGTCCGCCCAGTGCTTGAAGTATTCCATGACAGGCCCGCCGTTCATCATACCGGATGTCGCAAGGACTATGGCAGGATCAGGATCACCTATTATGTTCTCTCTCTGACTTCCTGTCTCCACCCTGTGGAACACCTCCGAGAGGAAGGGATTCTCCTGCTGCTGGAATATTTTCATCCTAAGTTCGCTGTTCAGATACTCGGGATATGCCGTGTGTATCGCCGTGGCTTCCCATATCATCCCGTCCAGATAAACCGGTGTCTCCGGTATCTCACCGGTTCTCATGAGCTCCTCCAGAACGAGCATGACTTCCTGGGAACGCCCCACGGCAAAGACCGGTACCAGTATCTTGCCGCCCTTGGATATGGTCCTGGTCACGATCTCCTTCAACTGTGCCGTGGCCTCCCTCCTGGTTGGCTGTATGTCCGTATAGCTTCCGTAGGTTGATTCCATTATGACGGTGTCCAGCCTCGGATACTTTGCATTGGCCGCATTGAAAAGCCATGTTCTCTCGAACTTTATGTCGCCTGTTATCAGGATATTGTAGGTACCGTTCCCGATATTGAAGTGCGCTGATGCAGAGCCGAGTATGTGGCCCGCATTGTGAAGGGTCAGTTTTATGTCAGGAGCTATGTCGGTGGTTTCCTTGTATTTAAGAGGTATGCAGTGCTTTACGGCATTCCTTATGTCGGCTGACTGATATGGACTCCTCTTCCCCTCACCGAATGAGACCTTGATGTAATCGAGCTGGAGGAGAGCCATCAAATCTCTTGTAGGCGGTGTGCAGTATATCGGCCCCTCGTATCCATATTTATAAAGAGCGGGAACAAGTCCGGAATGGTCCAGATGCGCATGTGTCAGGACAACGGCGTCTATGGAGTCCAGGGGCTGAACCTCCGGTACGTCTAAGAACGGTGTGGTTCTGGAAGGGTCCGTAGAAACATCGACACCGACATCTATGAGAACCCTGCTGTTCTTGGTCATTAGCAGGGTGCAGCTCCTCCCGACCTCTCTGTATCCGCCGAGAGCCGTGAACCTTATCCAGTACTCACCCTTTTCGATAAGGTCCCGGTTGAGCCTTTTCCCGACTTTCAGAAGGAAATGCCGTCTCTCGTCCGCAACCATCCTGAGATATTTCCTGATGTCCTCTATGGTCTTCGACTGTATCGGGGGGGTCCTTATAACAACCGGAGCCCATCCGGTCTTTCTCTTTATCTCGTTGAGAAGAGCGCCTTTTTTTCCTATGGCTATACCCGGAGCTTTGGCCTCGATAGTAACCTGGCCAGTTTCTCTGTCGAAATAGAAATCTGTAATCTCCGCCTCCTTGGGTATGATGTTCCTTATTTCAATCTCCGCGTCGTCCGGCGGCAGGGTGATCGAGGGATCCGGGCGTATCTTTACTCTTTTTTTAAGAATCTTCGCCAGTTTGTTTATTATCTCCTCGCTCTGGGCGAAAGCCCCTATATCTCTCGTATATATGACTATCGCAGGCCCTTCGAAGGTTATATCGACTATGTCAACCTGCCCGGACAGTATCTCGTTTATTGCCTTTCTCGTCTCTCTGAGAACATCTTCGGCGCTCATGGAACCAATTCCTTACTGCAAAACTTTCTTTTTTATCTTCTCGATCTCCTCATCGGAGAATCTCCTGAAACCATCTTTCCTGTCTATGGTGGCCAGATTTATGCCGTCTCCGGAGGCCGCATCCCTCTTCATCGCCATGGATATGGCTCTGACCGCCAGCTCGACGCCTTCTTTTACGGACATGCCCTTTCTGTAATGGTCCTCCAGAATGCCGTAGACATAGGGGGAGCCCGAGCCTGTTGTGACATAGTCGTCTTCTATAGAGCCTCCGGCAGCATCCAGCGAAAAGACATGCGGACCTCTGTCATCAATTCCTGCAATTATTAGCTGTACCCAGTACGGATAATAGCTCCTTCCGTTAAGTATGTTGGCCATCAGAGTGGCGGCACCGTTCAGAGTTATCGGTTTCCCGTTCTTGATTCTGTATAGCTGTACCTCAGCGGATATGTACCTCGCGAGGAGCTGGGCATCGCCCACCAGACCGGCTACAGTCATTCCTATGTGCTCGTCTATCTTGAAAAGTTTGTTGGTCCTTTTATGTGCTATCAATGTGCCCATGGTGGCCCTCATCTCCGTTGCCATCACTATTCCTTCCTTGCAGACCATTGCCACCGTGGTGGTTCCTTTTTTCAGTTCTGGTTTCTCTTCTTTCATATTATCGACCTTTAATTACATTAATTAGGTTTCTCCCTGTAGCACAGGAACTTCCTAAAAGTGCTGATTGGGCATATTTCTTCGGTATTTAAGAATTTCGGGAACTCACTTCGGAGCGATGCTGACCACATTATTTCCTCTGAGTATTA
>JAJRVK010000055.1 GCA_024277315.1 archaeon
CTACGAGAAAAACGTGGCCGATGAGGTGGAGAACAGGGCAAAAAGGTCGAATATCGGAATACTGTCCATATTGTCTCCGGTGACTCTCAGAGGTTATATATTTGTCGAGGTCATGAATCCGGAGAGATTGAGAGAAGTTGTCAGAGGTATAAGAAGAGCCCGCGGCATGGTGGAAGGAGAACTCGCTCTTGAGGACATAGAGCACTATCTCGCACCGAAGATATCCGTATCAGGCATGGTGGAAGGAGACATAGTGGAACTCATAGGAGGGCCTTTCAAAGGAGAAAAGGCCAGGATAAAACAGATAGACGAGTCGAAGGAGACCGTTACCGTGGAACTGTTCGAGGCCACGGTCCCTATTCCCGTGACAGTCAAAGGAGAAGATGTCAGGGTAATACAGAAGGAAAAGGAGGAATGACATGGCAGAAGTTATTGAAGCACTGGTTGATGGCGGAAAGGCTACGGCCGGCCCACCGCTTGGCCCCGCTCTGGGACCGCTCGGAGTTAACATAATGGAAGTTATAAAGGCCATAAACGAGAAGACGAAGGCATTTCAGGGAATGAAGGTCCCGGTCAAGGTAACCGTTGATCCCGAGACCAAGAGTTTCGACGTATCTGTTGGTACGCCCCCGACCAGTGCACTCATAAAGAAAGAACTTGGAATCGAGAAAGGTTCCGGCGATGCCAGGAATCAGAAGGTCGGCAATCTCACCATGGAACAGGTGAAAAAGATAGCGGCTATGAAAGAGACGTCTCTGCTGGGCAAAGGTGTTAAGGAGAGGGCCAAAGAGATAATCGGCACCTGCCGGTCCATGGGAATAACTGTGGAGGGAAAGACTCCGAAAGATATACTGAAAGATATCGACGAAGGAAAGTACGATGAGGTACTGAGGTGATTCGATGGGAAAATTTCCGGAAGCCGATGCGAGACTGCTGGACAAAAAGGTGTGCATGAAGTGCTATGCAACAAATGCACCCAAGGCAAAGAGATGCAGGAAGTGCGGAAGCAAGGAACTCAGACCAAAAGCCAGAATGCACAGGGGTCAGTAATCGCTTCCCCATAACTCCTTTCTTCTTGCTTCGAGCATATTGTTTTTCATTCCCAGAAATTCTGCGGCTGTTTTCACATTTCCGTGTGAATATACCTTTTCCAATCTTTCCCTGTATTTCAGATCTCTTAGAAGGTGGTGGTCGAGTATTATCTCGGCATCGGTGCTCTTTATTATACTCAAAAGGTTCTTTTCGGCCTTTTCAAGGTCGCCGTAGCTCATTTTCCAGCCGAGAAATATGGTTGCCGGCCCGTCGATGATCACGATGTCCGGATTTTCACCGATTATGTAATCCGCAGCCTTTTCATATACCGGCCCAGAGACATCCGACGCATGCAGAATTCTCTCCCCGTCATCGACCGTTACCATGATAACATATCCGAGTCTTGTTCTCTCGCTTCCATGGGGAAAAGGTGGTGAGAACCTTATTGTAGTCTTTCCGTGCCGAAACTCCATACCGTACGCATATACCAGATTGCATTTTTCCTTAACCATATCTTCGAAATATCTTCCTCGCTCTTTCTGACTGCGGTTTATGTCGTGCAGTCTGTCTTTGGCATAGACGATTTTTCCATCATAAAAGCCCGCATTCGGGTCGTGGTGGTCATAGTGGTAATGGGAGACTGTCAGGATATCGGATTTCTCTGCAATCTCCGAGATTCTGCGGAGCGCATCGTCGAGCGCTTCGACTTCTTCCCTTGCAGGCGGAAGCCCGTACCTTTTCGGCCCTAACGCAGCTCCCGGGTCTATCAGTATCCTGACATCCTTCGTTTCAACATAGGTTGCCATGGAACGGACGCCCATGGAATCGAATGCCACGGGCATGATTTTCATGTCCTCACCTCACATATATCGCCGGCCTCATGGGTTCCGCAACCTTGGCCTTTCCAGCAGGGTCGTATTCCGGACTGTCAGCGCTCTCCACCGTAACCTCACAGCCGTATTCCTCTTTCAGGAAGGGTAGGGCATCTTCCAGTATCGCCTTCTCGTCGAGTCTTACAGGCTTTCCCTCGGCCCTTATGCGCTTCACCATGTTCTGCACGAACTTCGGGACCGTTTTCTTGGAATCTGCGGGAGCCATGGTGATTATCTTCTTTATCAGCTCACCGAGCTTCTTCATGTCCGAGCCTGCGATAAGCTCCATTGCCCTGTATTTCCATTCAGGCGAGGTGTAGAGCACTATCTTCTCAGGCTTCTTGCCCACTATCTTTATCACATGCTCTATGTCCTCCATCACGGACCTGAGATAATCCTCCTCCCTTTCATCGTCAGGGTTGGACCTGTCTTCATGGTATTCGGGGAAATCCGCCACAGAAACGAAGCCTTCCCTTCCCAGCAGTTCCCAGAACTCCTCGGCCATGTGCGGTGTGAAAGGAGCCATGAGCCTGACCCAGATGTCCATGACCTCTTCAAGAACCTTTCTGGATTTTCCACACCTCCTGAGGTACCATCTTATATCCGCAGGGATTTCGTAATATATCGAATTGCTGGCATTTCTGAGCTCGAACCTATCCATAGCCTCCCTTATTTCCTTTATTTTGCCGTTTATCCTCGATATGAGCCAGCGCTCCATGTGCCCGCACTCATCATCTTTCTCCATCTCCATAAGTTCGTTCAGCATGTTCCATGCGCTCTCCACCTTTGAGCGGTAGAGCATGACGGTTTCATCCTTCCATTCCACATCCACGAACGGACTTCCGATATGGCAATAATAGAGGCGCAGGCCATCCACGGAATACTTCTCGGCAGCATCAGGTATCGGTACGGCACCTCCCTTTGATTTGGATATCTTTCCTCCGGACATCATGATGTACCAGTTCACGAATATGCCCTTGGGCCAGCCTCTCCGGTTCAGTATAGCGACATGGTTCATCAGGAACACTGGGAAATGAACGGTCATGTGCTCCTTTCCGCCGAGGTTGATGTCGAGTGGATACCAGTAAAGGAAATCCTCCCTTATATCCTTCAGGATTTTTTCGTCTATTCCTGTTTTACCGGACACCTCGGAAATCTCCCCTTTTTCGAGGAAAATGTAGTCGAAGAACTCTGGAAGCATCTGCTCAGGTCTTATGTGCCCTGCATTAACATGCTTTGAAACTATGTAATATGCTGGATAAAGGGTTGAATCCGAAATCGCCTCGATTATCCACCTTCTGGCCCACGGGAGCCGGGTTCCCAGCCAGTTTCCCAGTCTTGCACAGGCCCTGTCCTGATACCAGTCTATCACGCCGTGGATGTTGTCATAATAGCTCTTTGGAAGGATGTTCATGCCCTTCGCATGCTCCTTGGACCTTTCTTTCCATTCCTCATCCGAATACCTTATGAACCACTGTCCCTCCACCTTTCCTATGACCACAGGGGCACCGCACCTGCATACGACCTCCTCGGAGAGGTCGTACATTATGTCCGCTTCGCCCATCTGAATCATCCTTTCCTTAATCTTCTCCTTGGCCTCATTCACAGGCATGCCTGCGAAGTCCCCGCAATTCTCGTTCATCACTCCAGTGTGGAAGCCCGCACTGTAAATCTCCTTCTTGGCCTCCTCGAGCTTCGGGTCCGTGGATGATTTTATTCCCATGCGCTCGCATATCTCCACCGCCGGAGTCGGACCGTAGCCCTTGGTCTTGATTATGGGAATGACCTCTATCTTCTTGACCATCTCGGGGTCAAGCCCGTATTCCTTGCAGAGCTC
>JAJRVK010000056.1 GCA_024277315.1 archaeon
ACCGTGTTCACTATCGCCTCGTATATGTCCTCCACGGTTTTTATGAAATGGCTCTGGCCCAGAATGAGATTCAGCTCTTCCGGTTTTTCGATGGCAACTTCTTTCAGATTCATGGGTGGTCATCGCTCCGGGGGATTAAAAATTTGCGGAAGCAAGGGGGATTTCTATGGGCCGAGCCCAAAAAGTCATGGTATCGGGGGAGAGCATATGCATCCTTAGGAGGCTCCCGCCCTGAGTTTGTTAGGCGTTAATTATTCTCTCCAGTCCCAGCCGACTGTTCTGAGGCCTATTTTCGGTATTATCGGCATTTTTCTCTTGTGAGCGTTCATCCTCACCATTTTTCTTATTCTGGCAACCTCTTTTTGCTCCACGCCGCATTCCTCTGCGATATCCTCATCGTCGAGGTCCTTTTCCATACCCTGGAGTATCCGGTCCAGTGTTTCATAGCCCATTCCGAGGTCATTCTCATCTGTCTGTCCTGGATAAAGCCCTGCGCTCGGCTTTTTCTTTATGAATTTCTCCGGAACACCGATGTGCTTGGCAAGCTCGACTACCTGTGTCTTGTAAAGGTCGCCAAGCGGCATGAAATCCGCCCCTCCGTCGCCGAATTTCGTGAAATAACCGGTCAGAAGCTCTGACTTGTTGCTCGTACCCATCACGATCAGGTTTCTATCATACGCATAGCCGTACAGAAGAGTCATACGGGTCCTCGCCTTTATGTTCGACGAGGCATCCCCGGAAGCACCCTCCAGAGCAACAAGAAACTTATTCACGATGTCCTCAATCTCAATGATTTTGTATTCCACACCCATATCTTTCGCATACTCCTTCGCATCTCCCGCATCCTCGTTACTTTCCAATTTTTCAGGCATGAGGAGCGCATGCACCCTCTCATTTCCCAGAGTCTCGACACACAGTTTAAGAACCACGGCGGAATCGAGACCGCCGCTGAGACCTATAACGGCTCCGGAAGCACCTGTTTCTTCCAGTTTATCCAGAATGAAGCGTCTGATTACATTTTCAGTCTCCTGAATGTCCATGCTCATCTATGGAAACTACTCCGATATAAAGATTTTCAGAGAAAAAAGGGGTGTGGGCTAGTATGTCGGACGGGATGCACTCAACTCCTAGCCCGAAATCCCCGGTAATCTTCTTTTCAATTGTCCTATATATACCTTTTTGATTTCAGAGACCCTTTTAAGCCAAAAACCCTAAAAAATAAAGATATATTATTTACAAGAAACCCGATTTCTGGAGAAGCATGAGATCTTCGGTGCTGAGTTTCTCGCCTTTTTTAAACCTTTCATATATCTCCTTCGCCCTTTCCTTGCTCTCCTTCTCGCCTTCCTCCCTTCTTCTGGACTTCTTGTGTCTTAGCCCGGCCAGGACCTTGTCGAAATCGCCGACCTTCTTCATGGCTTCCAGGAATTCTCTGTGTTCCTCGTCGGATTTCAATTTCGCCTCTATGAACTTTTCCTGAGCATCGTCCGCCTCCTCCCTGAGTTTGTCCGCCTGCTCGAAGAGTTCCACCATCTTTTCATGCTCTTCCTGGGCCTCGTCCGCATATTTAGATACGAGCTGGTGGTATTCCTCCGCCTTTTCTCTTATCTCCTCCGCCTTCTTTTTGAGTCTCTTTATCTCCTCGCTCTCCTCCAGCCTCTCCTCAATATCCTTTATCTGCTTCTGCAGTTTTGCAAGCAGCTCTATTATTTCCATCTCCTTTTCTTTGGTCAGAACCTGTGTCATCTGTTTGAACTCCAGGGCTTTCAGCTGGGCTTTCAGCTTTCCGAGAGGGACTCCGTTTTTCGGCATCTGCTCCCTCTTTTTCCTGGCTATCTCTTTCTCTATCTCCCTGTATTTTTTGTTCCATTTATCCCTAAGGACCTTTGTCTCCTTCACCTTTTCGTTGAACTGGTCCCTCCTTTCTTTGTGCAGATTCCCCTCCTTAGCCAGAGCTCTGGCCTTTTTATTGAGCTCATCCCTTCTGTTGGCCCACTTTTTGGCCTCTTCATTGAGAGTATCCCTTCTCTTGCGGTGTTTCATCGCTTCATTATACGCTTTTTCTCTCTTTTTTTCTAGGTCTTCAGTGAGTTCACCAGCCATATAAAAGCCTCATGTGGGTATAATGCCCATAAAAGGGTGTGCTTTATAATGCTTTCGACAGAAAAACTTTCTTCACAGAGCGGTTCAGAGGTGGAGCTCCACGCCTCCAAGAAGCCGAAGGAATAACACGGCAAATAGGACAAAAACCTTTTTACCCGATTCTCTCTACATCTCCCGTGAAATCACACATAAGAGTGCTTGGCATCGATGACGGACCTTTCGATTTCAGTGATGACAGAGCGCTCTTCGCCGCAGTCCTCTTCAGACTCCCGTCCTATATCGAAGCCATTGCCCTGGGGACTGTGGAGGTCGACGGTAGAGACTCCTCCGATAGTATACGGCAGATTGTGGAAAGGAAAGGATGGAAGCACATGCTCCATGCGATAATGATAGACGGTGCTGCCCTCGGGGGATTTAATATCGTCGACATCAAAGCTCTAAGCGTTAAAACAGGCATACCGTCCATCACGGTAACATCCGAGAGACCGGATATGAAATCCATAAAAGAGGCTCTGAAAGGGCATTTTCAATGCTGGGAGTATAGATACGCCATGCTTGAAAGCAGAGAACTCCATGAAATCAGACTCGATGAAGGTGCGGTCTATGTTTCTTTCGAGGGTACCGACCTGAAAAACGCCGTAGAGATCGTGAAAAAGAGCGTTATTCGAGGTCTGACACCGGAACCAATCCGCATCGCGCATATGGTGGCGGGGGCGTGCGCTTCTTTTCGCAGGGAGGTCTGTCAGTGGGGCGTTTGAGGTTTGAAAAAGTGAAACCGGAAGACAGGGAACAAATTGAGGAAATCTGCGCCGGCATATGGAACGGACACGATTACATACCCTTGGTTTTCGATGAATGGGTGAAAGAAGAAGGATTTTACTGCGGAAAAATCGGAGACAGGATAGTCGCTCTTGACAAGTACACATGGCACAAGAACGGAGTGCTGTGGCTCGAAGGTCTCAGGGTCCATCCGGATTTCCAGGGAATGGGCATCGGCACGGAGATGGTCGAGCTAATGTGGGATTTGATAAACGGGCTTCCGTATTTTTCTCTGAGATTCATGACCTCGGAGGCCAATGTTGAGAGCATACATCTGGCTGAGAAGAAGGGTTTCGGGATAATGGCGGAATACTATTATCTGATACTTACGGAGGAGGAGCTGAAAGAGTTCGAGATAAAAGGGGATTTTACAGGCATTAGAGAGGAAAATGACCCGGAAAAGGCTCTCGAATTCGTGCGTCACACCGGAGAATACTGGGCTAACAGGAGACAGTATCTCGCATACTGGGTCGCCTACGATATGGATGCGGAACTAATGAGGGATGAAGTGAGAAAGGGAAACTGTTTTTCCATCGTAATAAACGGTGAAATCGACTCCATAGCCTTTTTTTACAGATATGACCCGAGGAATGCCCTCTCCATTGCTTTTCTTGCAGGCTCGCCCGACGGAATCGCCAGACTGATAAGATACGGAATCAATCTCGCAAGGAATGAAAACATGTCCTTCAGCATAAAAACAGCATCCGGGAAGGTCAGAGATTTGGCAATTAAGGAAGGGCTAGTGGAGTCCAGGATAGGGAAGGCGAGGATATACGAAAAGAAGAGGTAACCCTCACTTCAGTATTTCTTCGACAAAGCTCCTCATCTTTTCCCAGTGGCTACCTTCCCAGTATATCCTGCCGCACTTTTCACAGTACCAGAATCTCTCCTGTCTTTCATAGACTCCTTCGGGTACCCGCCCCCTCACATCTTTCTTCGGAATCTCGACGATTTCCGAGTTGCAGACGGTGCATCTGCACATGAATCTCTCCTTTTCCGGAGGATACACGGATATTATCTCCTTCATATCTCTGTCCAGTTCGGCATGTGGCAGATAAATGGCCTTAAGCCCCCTCCTTTTTGCCCTGTCAAAAAGTTCCGCATCCCTTGTTATCAGCACTCTGCCCTCTTTCCCGGCCTTTAAGAGTATTTCATAATCTTCCATATCTCTGGCATACTCGGTATCGAATCCAAGAATTCTGAGCCATTTCGCAACGGTGCCCAGCATCTCATCTGCCAGAAACTTTACCATGCAGTACCTCGTATCTGAGCAAAATTCCGCCTTTCATGGACTTTACCTCGATCCTCCTAAGCCTTATGATTTCATCCAGTGATTTCGCACCCTCTCCGTCCGCCATCGTCGGCGAATCCCTTCCGCCTATTACCATGTCTCCAACGAATATGTACAGTTCATCCGCCATTCCCTCTTTCAGGAAGTTCCAGATAACCGTGCCACCACCTTCTACCATAAGTGTCTCCGCACCTCTTTTTTCGAGTTCCGCCATTACCTGCCGCAGGTCTAGGAACCCATCCGTTTCTTTACATCTCACCAGTTCGGCATTGCCGTATTTTCCATCCCTTATCGAATTGAATATGATTGTCGGTGCCATTCCGTCGAGAACCCTGGCATCGGTCGGAGTTCTCAGATTGGAATCCAGAACCACTCTCAGAGGGTTCTTCCCGTCCGCATACTCTTTCTTAACCGTCAGCTTCGGATCGTCGGAGAGAACGGTTCCTATGCCGACAAGGATGGCATCCACAGATGCCCTCAACCTGTGAACTCTCTCCATGTCATCTTCGCTGGATATTTTCGTCTGTTCTCCGGATGGCAGGGCAATCTTCCCGTCAACGGATGCGGCGCAGTTGATTATGACACGCACAGAGAGAAATGCACCTGAAATAAAAGGTTATTTCCTGAAATACTCGCTCTCCTCCAGATTGAGGATGTCCTCGTCTCTGGATCGTTCTTTCCTCGATTTGCTGTAGGCAAAAACAGATATGGCAGCCGCACCGGTAACAGCGCCGAGTAGCAGGGAAAGCATGTTTTCATAGACAAAGTCCGTGACCTCCTTAATCGGGCCTGCCCCACCCGGCACCCCTATAACCGGATCGTGATAGACGGAAATACCTGCGGCCGCAGGATAGGACGTATAGATTACCAGAGCGCCGTCTTCCTGTGCGTAATGAGCGGATACCTCCATGCTCTCTCCGTTCACGGTAGCATAAGACTCCCAGAAGTAATGAGCCTTCTCTTCATCATTTCCCATGAACATCATCTTCTGTTCTATCTCCGGTGTGTTTCTGAAATATTCTATACTGCCCGAAGGTATGCCGGCACCGGGAGCTATCCGTTTCATTCCATCCAAATCCTGAAGCACATAGTTCTGGGTTTCAGTGGAGCGAAGACTCTGTTTGAGGGTCAGAGTATCCACACCGGCATCCTTGAGGACTTCTATGGAAATGTCTATTTTTGCCTCATTGCCGCCGATTACGCTGTATCTCCCCCTGTCGGTGTTTACGGTATACGTCCTGTCTGCCACGGTGATGGTGAAGGATACCGAACACCAGTCTCTGAGTATCGGCTGAGATATCGGTTGCTGTGATCCAACACCCATCTGCGGTACGGAGGGTATCTGTACGCCGTCAAGGGTTGCGGATAGCGCCATCTTTGTATAATTGCCCATTGTTGGAGATTTCCCAGTTTCTATGATCTTTCTTTCCCATACGGCATCGCCAAGGGACGCTCTTATTCTCCAAGCTGAACCGAAGCCCCCGTCTCCCTCGTTGTAACCCAGTATCTCCTCATAATTGAGGAAGAATTTCTCTTCCGGAGAGGAGTAGAATGCGATCTCCGGATAAGTGGATAGCATAACGGTAAGGTTGCCGCTGTTCACGATAAGGTTCTGACCGGAATAGTCTGTGGAAACGGCAGCGGTGCTGACCGGAATCGGAGCGACGAACAGCACAGTCACCAGAATCGGGAGCAGAGAGCGCATCTTGATCACCGTACATATTATGTCTTAAAAGTACTTATAGGATTTGGTGCGATTCTCTAATTATCCCGGATCGATTGTTAGAGAAATGCACAACATTTAGAGGATTGCCCCAAAAAGCTCTTAAATAAGGGATGAAAGGAATTATCAGAATGAAAGAGAGTCGCCGTCGAACGGAGGTTCGGCCTGAGACTCCATAAGCAATAAAGAGGTGATAAAAATGAAAGGAAAAATCGGAATCGTAATGGCGCTCTCCCTTCTGATGCTGGCGCCCCTGGCTCTGGGCTACGGTGCGGACTCGGGACAGACGACGCCCCCTATCAATATGGACCCGTGGGAGCAGTGCATGCAGAACGCAGAGAAGGCATATATGTTCGGAACCTTCTCATATGATGCGGTGACCGGAGACGTTTCCGGAAGGTTCGTCGAGTTCCACACATCCGGAGACGGAATGATAAGCGACTATACGGTGAAGCGCTCCGACTCTTCGATAAAGGTATTTGACCAGGTGTATCTCGAAGCATTCACTCCGCAGGGAACCCCCAGAGTCGAAGGGGCCATGTTCCAGTACATGGGTACCGAGGCCATGATAATGGCACACAACAATCCGCCAGCCGTACTGCATTTCACAACGATGACCGGGGAGGACACGGTCGTCTATGTGCTGGCCGATGGGTTCACCGCCACGAAGCTTCCCGAGAGCTACAATGTCAGGATACAGGGCAACGGACTCACAGGATACATAATAAACGGGAAGTCGAACATAACTATCGAGAACAACACGGTGACGGTCACTCTTCCCGCCGCATCCCAGTCACTGTTCAGGGCCATGCCGGTGGAAAGCGTCGTCGGGCAGATGAACCAGGATAAGATAATGGAGAAGATACGGGAAGGCAAGGTCATCGGAGAGATATCGGTATCCGCATACAGCGGAGAGAAGAGCGCAGACATAATGAAGTACCAGCATCAGGTGCAGGTCCAGTTGCAGCTGGCCGAACAGAACAAACTCCAGATAAAGGTGAGTGCGGAGTTCCAGGAAGGAAAATGCATAGTGGTTAACATAGACAAAGAGACAATGAAGCTCTCGGAGAATCAGGAAATAGTCGTGAAGCTCGACGGACAGAAGCTCAGAAAGGAAAGCAACATCGATAATGTTCTCAACGCCAATGATGCTGAGGGCAGATACAACATAGCCGAGGGAACAGACGGTTACCAGATATCGGTCTATATACCTCATTTCTCCGACCATACTCTGACCGTTGAGCCAGAAAGCAGCACGAGCACGGGAGAGACGGCCATGCCCGGATTCACCGGTGCTGTGGCAATAATCGGTACCCTCGCTGCCATGGGTATAGCGGCCGCTTACAGGAAGAGAAAATAAACCCATTCAATATTATTTTTAAATAAATAGAAATCCAATTTTAGCAACTTGTGTGGGTATAGGATTAAATCAGTGTCCTTCTAAATTTGCGGAACAAATTGAATACTTAGAGAAATGCCCCAAAAATCTCTTAAATATTTGGGTATAAGTTCCTAAAAACAAAAGAGGTGAATCGATGAATGGAAAAAATACGCGAAACGGATGGAAAACAAAAAAGATGGCTGCTATGAGCCTTTTTTTATTGGTCGCTCTCGCTACATTTGGAAGCACATTTTCCGCAATTTCTTTGGATGCTGAGACCTTGGCAGATAGTGGAAATCTCATCACTCCCGACTTGGCCGTAGAAAAGCAGATGATATTCATGTTGCATTATGTAAATGCGACAGAGACTTCGAAAACATTGCCTGACGGAAGCAGTACATGGACATATTTTGATACCACGCTCGAGTGGAATGATGAAAATGTTACCATAGTCGCATCTGGGACAAATCAGCTATATGAATGGTATCTATGGCCTTCCCTTGCAGGGGATTTCACTACCGACTCTTTTACTTTTCGTATATGGGGCAACGCAACCGGCGGAGCTTCGGTAAGCGCACAGACCACTGTGCGAATTCTAAGGGTGAACAGCACGGGAGAGTATCTAATCCACGAAGAAAACTTTGGGAACGTTCCGTATCCTATAAGTCCCACACTGAAAAATTTTACAGCTAATTTCACAGCTACTACTTTCTATGCTGGAGATTCTATTAAGATGGAATTTGAAGTTACCCCCGGTGTATCGAACACGATAATGTTCTATTACGATACTGCCCGCGCTAACAGCAGAGTCGAATTCAGGAGCGCCGATTCTTTCAGAATCGAAAATATCAGAACATTGGATTATCAAGGTGTATTAAGAACAAATTTCGATCCTGCGGCTCCAAATACCACAATAAAGATAAGGGTTAATCTCACCGATCCTTTTGGTGCATATGATATCAAATGGGTCAATCTCACGCTCTACGATCCAAACAATACTATCATTCTTAATAATGTCACTATGTGGAAGGTCGCTGGCACTCCTGTAGACTATCGTGCAGAGTACAATTATACATGGAATTACTCCGCATATGCCTCTTTCAGAGGAAGATATAACATGACAATATGGGCGGTGGATAACAATGGATATAACTGGTACTATCATTTCGAACAATATAATTTTGGATCATATTATGACATGGCTGACGGCTATTTCTATATCGGAAAGATGCCGAACTATGCATGGTTTAAAGTATATGACAACAATTCCTCACCATTAAAAGGGGCGATTGTACAGGCCGTCCTAAGCAACTCCGTAGTCAGCTGGAATTATACAAACCAGACCGGAATGACGAACATCACTATTTCTCCTGGCACATATGATTTCAGAGTAGTCTGGCAGGACGTTTATGTTGGAAATGTAACCGCCAACGTATCTGCTAATATAACTGAAGATAATCCAATAATCATAAATTGTTCGGTCTATAATCCTATTCTGAGGGCGGTGGACAGCTGGGGGTTACCTCTTGACGGCTCCGTTTTCTATATAACACACCCGAACGGTACAAAAATGGACCCCATCACTGCAAACTCTTGGGGAAATGTCAGTCTTATATCGACCCCAATAGGAGAATATTCAGTGATTGTCCGGTGGAGAGGCATAGTGGTCTATAATGGAAACTTAATGATAAATTCATCAGCTGTCTACATACTTAATTGCGAAGTATATCATGTGACATTTCATGCTGTAGATGCCCAGGGCAACCCTCTATCGGACATAGGGATAGCCGTATTTGATAATTTAACAGGACTGATTCTCGATTTCAGGCAAACGGATTTCGAGGGAAATGCTACGATGAGAATACCGGCAGTAACTATCAGAGTAGAAGCGTATTGGCAAAATTTATTGGTCAACGAAACATCTGGCTTAGTAATTACAGGAGATGACTACATAGTACTAGAATGCCAGATATATTCTGTCATTTTCCACGCATTTGATTCCCACACGCTTCCCGTACAGAATGCACAAATATTCATAAAAACAGACATAAATGGGGACGTCATAGATTCCATAGTAACCGATTCCCAAGGAAATGCCACTTCCGTGCTGCCTGCGGGAACATACTATATGGAAGTCATATGGAATACGGTTGTGGTCAATGCAGGATACATCACAATAAACGATACAACCGAAGTAATACCTGTTGAATGCAGCATATACTATGTCACATTTCACACTGTGGATTCCCAGGGTGTCGACATATCCAATGCCCAGATAACCATCAAAACGAGCGATACGGGAACCTCTCTCGGCTCGGCATTTACGGATGAGAGAGGAAATGCCACCCTCAGACTGCCAAAAACCGATACCGACATACAGGTTTACTGGCATGAGACCGTGGTTTACAGCGGAACCTATCTGGTAGCAGGCGATGATTATCAGGAGATTGACTGCTGGGTATACTATGTCACATTTCACACTGTGGATTCCCAGGGTGTCGACATATCCAATGCCCAGATAACCATCAAAACGAGCGATACGGGAACCTCTCTCAGCTCTGGATCCACAGACCTACAAGGTGAGATCATATTCCGTCTTCCGATGACGGAGATATACTTGGAAGTTTATTGGTCGAGCATACTGGTAAACTCATCCAGTTATTCCGTTATCGATGATAGATATGTGGAGGTGCAATGTTCGATTTACTATGTGACCTTCCATGTGGTAGATAGTCGCAATATCTCTGTAGAGTCTTCATCAATAATCGTGATCGACGACAAAAATAACATTCGGGAAACCGCCACTACGAATTCAGATGGAATGGCCACTTTGAGACTACCTTCCGCAAATTATCAGATAGAAGTTTACTGGATGGAGGCTCTCATAAACGTGACAGGATACACTATCTATTCGGACGAGGTCGTGGTTGTCAACGGTTGGATATACTATATCACCTTTGAAGCGGTGGATTCCAGGGATACGCCCGTAAAAGATGCGACCTTAAACATCCGTTCCGAAAATAGTCGCCTCCTTGCCTCGCTACATACGGACAATGAGGGCAATGCCCTAGCAAGACTCCCTCAGGGCCAATACGAAGTCGCTTTCTATTGGCACGATGTTCTTGTAAACACATCTAAGATTCTGGTGAGTGAAGACGCTATCGTGGAAGTACGCTGTCGGATATATTATCTGGGTATTCGAGCTCTGGATTCGCAAGGAGTTTCACTGGCGGATGCACAGGTTGTGTTATCTAGGAATGGAGTCGTAGAGGATGCTGCTAAAACTGATCTGGACGGAAGAAGCGAATATCGACTGCCTGTTGGAAACTATAGTATGAGAATATATTGGCGGGATACATTAGTCTATGAAAGCAATATAGAAATCACAGAGGACACGGAGAGAGATATTGGTTGCTGGGTGTATTACCTGAAGATATCTGTCAAAGATGCTGGCGAAAGCGCAGTGGCAAATGCCTTTGTTTTCGTGCATTCCGACGACGGCCGAAATTTCGCAAAATATACAGAGGGCAACGGAACCGTCTCTTTCAGACTTGCTAAAGGATCATATACTGTAGGCGCCCGTTACAGAGGAGAGCACTTTCTTACGAATGTTGATGTTAGCACTTCGGATACAGTGAATTTAGACTCAGACAAGAGCATTTCTCTGGGATTCCAAGAATATCCTCCGGCGATATACTCCACCAATCTTTTCTATCTACTATCTATATTAATACTTATGACCGCTCTATTCGGATATCTAATGATGAAGAAGAAAAAAGATGAGGCCCATACCAGAGGGAATTCCGACAATGTAGACGGAACGGAGGAGAACGCCGAGGAGTCTCATACATATCAAGAGGAAACAGAGGAGAAATCTTTCGAAGAAATCCCCTAAGCATAAATGAAAAGAGGGTTTCTCCAAAATCCTTTAATCTTTTCTTTATCAGACCCAAAACCTATAAATTTCACGTTCTATTACGGCCCGTGACGATCTTCAATTTGCTGCTGGGATTGCTAATTCCGATATATGTCTTTATGCTGGTGATTTCCATAGCTGCTTACAGAAGTTCCGGGGACAGGAGAATTCTGGCTTCGTCGCTGATTTTCTCGGCTCTTCTGATAAAGAGCGTTTTGGCGATCTATAAGACGATGTCCGGCGAACCCTTCTCGCAACTCTTTCTCCTGATCGATTCGGTCGGTATCATGTTAGTTATAATGTTGTGGAAGTGGAGATGATGAGGGAACTGGAGAGCCGAAGGAGGATATACCAGTACATATTCGAAAATCCCGGCGTGCATTACCGGGAAATAGCAAGGAATCTGAACATTCCGTTCGGCTCTCTGGATTATCATCTGTCTTATCTTTCCAGACACGGAATGATAACGGTACTGAGGGACGGAGGATACACCAGATACTATGCAAGAAAGGATGTGGATGCCAGAAAGAAAAACATCCTCTCGGTACTGAGACACGAACTTCCCAGGGCCATAGTCCTTTTCCTGATGAAGAACAACGGGGCGAGACATAAAGAAATCACGGGCGCGTTCAATGTATCCGGTGCCACCATATCCTATCATTTGAAAAGAATGGTGGAAAAAGGTATCTTGGCGGTTGAAGAAAGGGGTAGGGAGCACTTTTACAGCGTCAATGACCCGGATATGGTGGCGGATGTCCTTATAACATACAGAAGGAGTTTCGGAGACAGACTCGTGGATGCTTTCGTACGGTCGTGGATTCTCGAAAAGAAAGGGTAATGGGGTTAGAACAGGTCAAGCATCCTGGCGAGGGCTTTTTCTCCTCTGTAGTCCGGAAGCAGCATAGGAGACCGTTTTTCCGGTTTTATCTTCGCTTTCTTAAGTTCGCTTTCGTAGAGTGAAACGTGTTTCAGGCTCAGTTTCTTCGGTTTTCCGCGCTTCTTTACCCACTTTGCCGCGCTTATCCCAGCTCTCCTTCCGAAGACATTGAAGTCCAGCAGAGAATTCCCCATCAATCGGTTCTTTCCGTGTACGCCACCCTCCACTTCTCCTCCGGCAAACAATCCCGGTACAGAGGTCTGAGCGTTCACATCTATCTCGACACCGCCGTTCTGATAGTGTAATGTGGGAAATACGAGTATCGGGTCCTTTGTCATGTCTATTCCGAACCTCTTGTACATGCGGTACATGGCGTCCAGATCCTTTTCTATGGACCCTTCGCCGCTTATCTCCTCTATCATTGGCGAATCCAGCCATATTCCCCTCATGCCCGTTGGGGTCTCGATACCTTTGTTCCTGCCGTAGCACTCCCTTATGAGAGCGGCGGCCTCGACATCCCTCGGCTCCATGGGGAACACGAAGAGTTCTCCGTCCCTGTTCACGGGCTGTGCACCCATCCCGCGGACCTTTTCGGTAATCAGCAGACCAACAATCTGTTCTGGATAAGCGGCTCCTGTGGGATGATACTGCACCGTATCCAGATCTCTCAGCTTTGCTCCGGCCCTGTATGCCATCACCAGACCGTCAGCCGTTGCTCCGTAGTGGTTCGTCGTGGGAAATCCCTGAATGTGCAGTCTTCCGAATCCTCCTGTTGCCAGAACGGTTGCCTTCGACCTCACGACATAATACTGCTCGGTTTCCATGTTGAACAGCACGGCTCCGGCAACATTCCCTTCATCATCTTTCAATAGCTCTATTGCGGGACTGAACTCCAGCACGGGTATCTCCCTGTTCCTGAACTCATCCCTGAGCACCCGCATTATCTCCATTCCGGTATAGTCTTTGGCGGAATGCAGTCTGAATCTGGATGTTCCTCCGCCCGCCCTTTCGACATAGCTCCCGTCGGGATTCCTGTCGTACTGCACACCGAGTTCTTCGTGCCACTTCAGTATGAAAGGTGCGTCTTTCACGAGTGCTTCCACAAGCTCTGGTTTGTTGGCGAAATGTCCGCCACCTATCACATCGAGGTAATGCAATGCAGGACTGTCCTCCTCTCTGTCGGCAGCCTGTATTCCGCCCTGTGCCATCATGGAGTTGGCATCGCCATGCCTGAGCTTGGTTACCATGAGCATTTTTTCGGCAGAAATCCCGTTCTCATTGGCCCACAGTGCAGCCACGGTACCCGCACCACCGCCCCCTATTATAAGGAGGTCGACATCGTAGTCTATGGTTTTCAGGTCGATGTCTTTCTCGTCTATCAGAGGATAGGCTTCGAGCAGGTCGACCACTTCATGAGGTGCGATATCTCCCTTATTCGGTCCGACTCTGACAGATCTTTTCTTGTCTGGTTTGTAATCGGGGTGATATTTGTTCAGTACCTCTTCCCTTTCATCCATACTCATTGCCTCGAAGCTCTTCTTCATCCTTTCGGCCCTCGTCTTCTCGACCTTCTCTATGGATTCCCTCATTTCTTCGGTATATCCGCCTATGAGTTTCACTGTGTCACCTCCCCTCTCTGGATTTTCTCTATTGTTCTGGAAGTATACTCCTCCTTGAGCTCTTTCATGCCCATCTTCTTGAGTTTTCCGATTTCATTGTCGAACTTTCCCGCATCTATATCCTCTATTCTTTTGAGCAGATGCTCCGGAATTTGCAGATGATACTTCCCGTATATCCTCCTCGCGAGCTGAGCCACATGGTAATGGGTTATTTCCGCGGGACATCTGGCCGCACAAAGACCGCACTGTATGCAGTCGAACGAAAGCTTAGAAACCTCACCGTAATCTCCTCTTATCGCGGCCTGAATGTAGTACATAACGTCAAGCTCCTGCGGACAGGATTTCGTGCAGGTATTGCACGAGACACACCGGTTTATCTCCGGGTAATACTCAGAGAGAACATTCTTTTCCGGGTTTATCATCGCTATGTCGTATTCCTTCCTGTTCGCCGGGACAAAAGGAAGCTGTGCGAGATACATGCCATCCTCGGCCGTCGCCTGACATGCCAGAGCAGTCTGGAACTTATACTCTCCCTTATTCCTGTACACGGTCGCACAGGCACCGCAGAAACCTGCCCTGCATCCCGAACCTCTTATGAATCTGTATCCCGCATATTCCATGGCCTTCATTATAGTTAGGCCGAACGGGACCTCGTATGCTTTTCCCATTATATACACAGTTATCATTTTTTCTTTGTTTTCAGACATTTTTAACCCTCCAGAAGCCCGCGCTCCTCAAGAAGAGGCCTCGGGTCTATTTGGTTTCCCTCGAAACCGGCCTTATCCTCGAGACCCATGGCAAGGGCCATGAGCTGTGTGAAGTAGAGGACTGGCATCTCGATGAATCCATGATATTTTTCCCTGACCTCTCTCTGTCTGTCTTCGAGATTGAAATCACAGAGAGGACACGAGAGTATTATGACATCTCCACCCGCCTCTCTGGCGGATTCGATGATCTTTCTTGTGCGCTCCACCACGGCATCTCTGTTAGTGATGGTCTGATATGAGCCGCAGCATTCGGTCTTGTACTCGATGTCTATTATATCCGCCCCCATAGCCTTCATGATCTCCTCCATTATACTGGGGTCTCTGGGATCGTCTATGGAAACGTCTTCCGGCCTGACCAGCGTGCAGCCGTAATAGGGGACGAGTTTAAGGCCGGTGAGTGGCTTTTTTACCCTCTTTTCCATCTCTTTCGTGCCTACTTCCCCCAACACTTGGAGGAGATGCAGGGGTTCCACACCGCCTCTGTAATCCTTCTCCGTGTCCATGAACTCGTTTATGGTCTTCAATTTCTCTGGGTCGTTTATCACCAGATTGTTGGCCTGTCTCAGGGTGTTATAGCACATCGAGCAGAAGGAGACAACCCTGTTTTCTTCCATATCGGATTCCACAACCGCAAGATTCCTTACAGGTGCAAGCTGGTGCATCAGGTCGTCCGTCGCAAGGGAGTACACAGTACCGCAGCAGTTCCAGCGCGGCATCTCCACGAACTCGATACCGAGTTCCTTACCGACGGCAATACCCGATACTTCGAAGCTCTTCGCGGTCGCTTTTAGAGTGCATCCCGGAAAATACGGTATTTTCATCACTTCACCCCGTCAATTTCCTCATCGCCGCCACGAGCGCTATCGGCGGCAGATCTTCGATCTCTTCTTCCGCAATGGACTCGATGCGCAAAACATCGATATTCTTCCTCAGTATGCTGAGCCTCAGAGCCTCCATGACAGCGGCTATGTCTATGCCCTTGGGACATTCCACGGTGCAGTTAAAGCACTCCGCGCATATCCAGGGCGTATTGCCTTCGAGTATCTTTTCCGTGGCGCCTATCTGTATGAATTTCATAACCTGATTCGGTAGGTAATCCATATCGTCCGCCATGGGGCAGGAAGATGAGCATTTTCCGCACTGATAGCATAGCATGACAGGCTGTCCGCTTATTTCTTCTACCTCTTTCATCAAAGCCAGATTCTTATCGTCGTATCCTATTTTCAATTCCATCCCTCCATTATCTTCTCGACCATTTTAGCAGCCTCTTTGATCCCTTTTTCCACTTCCGGGGAGGGGTTTTCCGTGAATTCTGTGGGCGGAAGGATCTCTATCCCTATTATTCTGAGTTCAGGAAGGCGGAGACCGGATTTTTCCGCCAGGTCGAGGGCCTGAGATATGCTGACGTCATGGATGGTGGACCCGTGACCTTTACTCGAAAGCGTTCCCCTCTCTATCAGCCTCACATTACCGGGCCTATCCCCTATTATGGCATCCACAATAACGGCCTTTTCGTAATCCATCAGCTCTTCCAGAAGCCTTATTCCGCCCACATAGAACTCCTTTATCTCGACCTTCTCGTGGGAACTCTTCCTCTTTTCTTTCAGTTCCCTAACGGCCAGTATGCCGGCGCTGTCGTCGCCGAGTATCGGATTACCCAGACCTATTATCACATTCAAGTCTCCTCAGCTCCTTTATCTTTCTTCCTCTATGGTCTATTATCTCCACTTCCATCGGCATGGTTCCGGGAAGCGTGTGGGTGGCACATGCGAGACAGGGGTCGTAGGCTCTGAAAGCCATCTCTATTGTGTTCAGTATTCCGTCGTTGACCTTCCCTTTCTTTATGACGCTCTTCGCGGCCTTTCTCACGCTCATGCATATCCCGCCGTTGTTGTGTGTCGTTGCCACTATTATATTGACCTTCTCGGTGATTCCGTCGGGATTTGCGAAGTAATGGTGTATGAGAACTCCTCTCGGCGCCTCGACACATCCGACGCCCTCTCCGGCAACGCCTATCTCCGCCCTGATATCTCTGTTGGTTATGCTCTTGTCCTTAGCGAGCTTGAGACCGTGCTCGGCCGCATAGAGAGTCTCTATGAGTCTCGTCCAGTGATATGCCATGGTATGGTGTACGGGAGAACCTCCGAAGAAGTCGTAAAACTCCTTGAACTCTTCATTGGCCACCGGTGTGCTGAGACCTTCCGCGACATTCATCCTCGCAAGCGGCCCCACTCTGTATATTCCCGAATCCTTTCCGTCCTTCACTCCTTTCCATCCGACCTTTTTCAGGTACGGGAATTTTATGAATGTCCAGGGTTCGACATGCTCCGCTATGTGCTCGAGGTATTCCGACGGGTGGAATTTGGCGAACTCATTACCATCGGGGTCTATGACCCTAAGGTCTCCGTCGTAAAGGTTCAGCATGTTGTTCTCATCCACGGTTCCCATGTAGTAGGTCCTGTGGATATATCCCTCGGAAAGTATAAGGTCCTTGTATGCGGGAACTATCTTTTCTTTGAGAAGTGCCAGGGATTCCTTGACGAACTCAAGGGTTTCTTTCATCTTCTTCTCCATCTCCTGCCTCTCTTCCTCCGTTATTCCCTTCGAGACCCCTCCCGGAAGCCCGAACACCGAGTGTATGGCTTTCCCGCCTATCATTTCCTGTATGTCTGTCATGTTCTTCATGTTCCTGAGAACCTTTTTAACCAGCCCCTCTCCCACCTTGTCTATCATTCCCAGGACATTCCTGCTCGCTCTCGGAGCATCCGGCCCCATCACGAAATCCGGTGCGGCGAGGACATAGAAGTGGAGCAGATGGTCGTGGACGGTAAATGCGTCGTAGTACAGCTCTCTTATCTTCCTGGCCGTTTCCGTGGGCTTCGTTCCGAACACCGCATCGATGGCTTTTGTCGATGCCATCACATGGGCTCCCGGACAGACACCGCATATTCTCGGTGTAATCCTGGCAAGCTCTTCCACAGCCCTTCCTACACAGAAGCGCTCGAATCCTTTGAATTCAACGGTCTGGAAATAGGCATCCTCCACATTTCCCCCCTCATCAAGGAATATGGATATCTTTGCCTCGCCTTCCAGTCTGGTAACCGGATTTATCGTTATCTCCTTAGTACTCATCATTCAACCTCCTTTCCGATGTCACCTTTCCGAAGGGGGTTTCCGTTGAACTATCGTCCATCATTCAACCTCCTGTTGATTATTGCAGACGGAAGGGTGAACCTGTAAAATGTTCCTGTCGGGTCCGATATTCTCTCCAGCAGTTCTCTGAGACCCTCTTCTCCCAGTTCCGCCTCTCTGTCCGCCGCCAGAAGCGACGTTATGGCGGAAAGCATCTTGGAGCCCTGATCCCTTATTCCGGGAGGCGGGCCGAAACATCCCCTGCATGGCATGTTCGCGTTTATGCATCTTGTCCCGCACCCGGATCTTGTGGCGGGCCCCATGCAGATTATGCCCTGTGCCAGGAAACAGAGGTTCGGATCAGCCTCCTTTTCATGCGGCCTGTAGAACCTGTCTATGACTATTTTCTCGGGCTTCTCCCTGTCGCACTCGTCACAGAGCGCTCTGGCTCCGGCTATGACCGTCCCCTTCGGAGGCAGTTCCCCGCCCTTGGAATAGGCCACTGCAACACCAAGAAGGTCTCTTATCTGAGATTCAACGGGAGGGCAGCCCGGAACATAATAGTCCATCTCCACAAGGCTGTCATGAGAGTGACCGAGGTTGTATAACTTCGGGAGGGTCAGTATCTTTCCGTCTATCTTCGATTTTTCGGAAGGCCATTCTCCTTTGTCCGTGCTTATGCTCTCGTAGGCGGTCCTCATGACATCCTCCCTCTCCGGGCTAAGGTTGACAAGACCCGGAATCCCGCCGAAACAGGCACATGAGCCGAATGCAACCATGACCTTGGATTTTTTTCTCAGAAGCTTCAGTATCTCTTCCTGTTCTGAGGTCCTTATCGAACCGTGACTGAGAGTGATGTCGATGTAGTCAATGGCCTCGAGATCCTCGAGTTTCAGGTCCGCCCCTGTCGGCCAGTACACTATTTCAGCGATTTTTGCAATGTCGGCAAAATCCTCCCCTATATCCGCTATCGCCACATCGCATCCGGAACAGGACCCAAGCGGTGCTATGGCAATTCTTATCATCTCTCCCCCTCCTTCATCCGCGGAACCGGTCCGAGCTTCCTGACCTCCGCTATGAACTCATCCATCACCTCTGCGAACTTCTTCCCCTCGCTTGCGGAAACCCACTCTAACCTCAATCTTCTGGGATTTATCCCTATCTGTTCAAGCATTCTGTCCATGACAATCTTCCTCTTGTATGTCTTGAAGTTTCCGTTCACATAGTGGCAGTCACTCGGTGTATGGCATCCGCCTATGAAAACACCGTCCGCACCCTCTCTGAATGCCTCCAGAACGAACTGGGGATCCACCCTTCCCGAGCACATGACCCTGATGGGTACGACGTTCGGCGGATATTTCAGCCTGCTGACACCTGCAAGGTCGGCACCGCTGTATGCGCACCAATTGCAAAGAAACGCAACAATCCGGGGTTCAAAAACCTTCTTCATGCTATCCCTCCTGTAATATGGAGCGTATCATGTCGAAAATCTGCTCCTGGGTTCCGTTCTTCAGAGTCATGGCTCCTGACGGACATGCGGCGGCACATGAACCGCACCCCTCGCACATAACCGCATTGACTTCCGCATGACCGCCCACCGGACTTATCGCACCATACGGGCATACAGATATGCAGACCTCACAGCCTGAACACAGATCCTCATCGACTTGGGCAACGGCAGGTTCGTGTTCCAGATATTCCTGTCCGATTACGGAGAGCGCTTTACTGGCAGCCGCACTTGCCTGTGCAACGGTATCAGGTATGTCTTTGGGGGCCTGAGCAGCACCTGCAAGGAAGAATCCGGGAGTGGAACTCTCGACAGGTCTGAGTTTGGGATGCACTTCCTTGAGAAACTCGTTCTCATCAGCGGCACAGTTCAGGACATCTATTATCTCTCCCGTGCCTTTTCCCGGCACCATCGCCATGGCAAGCACCACAAGGTCCGCCTCTATCTCTATTTTTTCGCCCAGGAGCGTATCCACGCCCCATACGACAAGTTTTTCCCCTTTTCTGAATACCTTCGAAGGCTTGCCCCTTAGATAGACTATCCTCTCCTCTTCCATCGCACGGTGTATGAACTCCTCATATCCCTTTCCGGCAGCCCGTATATCAATATAGAAGATATACGCTTCACCGTCCTCCACATGGTGTTTGTAGAGCATTGCATGCTTAGCGGTGTACATGCAGCATATCTTCGAACAGTACGGGAGATGATTGTCCGGGTCCCTGGAACCGGCACACTGTATGAATACAACCCTTTTCGGCACCTTTCCGTCGGAAGGTCTCCTCACCTCACCTTTCGTCGGTCCGGATGCCGAAAGCATCCTTTCGAACTCAAGACCGTTGATTATGTCCTCATCTTCACCGTATCCGTATTCTCCGAGCATATTTTTCGGATACAGGTCATATCCCGTGGCCACTATTATCGCTCCGACCTCTTCCTCGATGATTTTCGGATGAACATCGTAATCTATGGCCTCGACATCGCAGACCTCGATGCATTTCCCGCATCTGATGGGGTCCAGACCGAGGCACTTCTCCATATCCAGGGTGTAGGTGGAAGGTACGGCCTGCGGGAAAGGTAGATATATCGCCTTCCTTATACTAAGACCCATATCAAACTCATTGGGAACAACCACGGGACAGACATCCTCGCAGTCCGTACAGAGATTGCACTTCTCCGGATCGACATATCTGGGTTTTTCCTTTATTTTCACCTTGAAATTGCCGACATAACCGGATATGTCGATCACCTCGCTGTAAGTCATCAGCTTGATTTTCGGATTTCTGGATACGGCGACCATTTTCGGAGTCAATATACACTGGGAGCAGTCGAGGGTCGGGAAAGTTTCGGAGAGCTGGGCCATGTGCCCTCCTATACTTGTCTCCTTCTCCACAAGAATCACTTCGTAACCGGCATCCGCCACATCGAGAGCAGCCTGAATTCCGGCAATACCGCCGCCTATTACGAGTACCTTGGGTGTGACGCCGACTTTGACGGGTTCCAGCGGCTGGTTTCCCACGACCTTTCGGACCATGCTCCTCGCTATCTTTATCGCCTTTTCCGTGCCCTTCTCCATATCGTCGTGAACCCAGCTGCACTGTTCCCTTATGTTGGCAATCTCGACATCATACGGATTGAGTCCGACATCCTCGGCAGCGCTCCTGAAAGTCGCCTCGTGCATACCCGGGGAGCAGGCCGCTATTATGACTTTATCCAATCTGTGCTCTTTTATAGCCTCCTGAACAAGGGTCTGCCCAGGTCCGGAACACATATATTTGTAGGTAGTGCTGAAGACCACATCCTTGTCCTTCCCCAGGGTTTCGGCAACCTTTTCCACATCAACCGTGCCAGCGATATTGAAACCGCAGTGGCATACGAAAACTCCTACTCTTGCCACAGTTTTTCCTCCTCGTCAAATCCTTTGAAAATGAGCCTTTCACCGTGGAGCAACGCAGCGCATCCATCAGAAAAAACCTCCGATTTCGCTCCATTTATCCTTACTCTTTTCGGGTGGGCGACCTTTTCTGTATTTGAAATACAAGTTCCAATTCGGCTTTTTATTGCCATTTTAACGCCCGACAGCGACGGAAACTGGTTGCATTATTTAAGAGTATCGCACTCTGACTCACTAAAAATGAGAAAAAGTTGTTACCTTCTGGAGGTATGCAGTGGAATGATATTTTCAACTCTATCCAGAAATAAATCCGTTCATGTCTCTCAATCTTAACCGGCCGTTTAAACGGACCCGGGGGGATTCGAACCCCCGTCCCCGGCTCCGAAGGCCGGAAGGATGATCCAGGCTACCCTACAGGCCCAGCGAAAACAGAATCTCGGGTGTGTTAAAAAGTTTTGTTACTTCTTCTTTATGAATTCCGTATAGCCGCATTTTCCGCAGGAGACCCGGTCCTTATGAACGGCGAGGAAAACTCCGGGTCCGCACTTGGGACAGGTGCGCCTTATGCGCATAAGTTTCTCGTTCTCCACCTTGTAGTAGTTGGATTTCCTTACCGCCGGTTTTTTGGATTTGTCTGCCATCACTCACCACCTTCCTCTTCCTTTTTCTCTTTGATCACGGCGTTCCTCTTCTTTATGTGCTCTCTTTCCACGCTCTTGAGGTCGTCCGCGCTCTTATAGGCCTTGGCATATCCGACCGTCAGAGGCATGCCGTATTCGCTTCGCATGTAGTCTATCACCACCAGTTCTCTGGGGACCTTCAGGGCTTCGGCCACCTTTCCTCTCACGGCATCCCTTTTCGGCGTTTTTTCCTCGGGATGCTCGACTTTAAAGTAGACTTCCGTTCTTTTCAGCAGGGCGTTTTCCCTTTTGTTCGTTATTTCGATTTCCATTTTATGCCTCCGTCTTTTTCATCCTGGACAGGGCGTCATTCGCTTTTTTTCTGGTTTTTTCGCTCACTTTCACAACACACATCCCTTTGTCGGGGATGCCGTAGACAACGTATGTGCCCTCAGGTGCGAGCGATATGCATGCCAGAGATGCAAGGTCCTCTTCTCCGTCGACCTTCAGTAAGGTGCTCTTCTCGCATTCCAGCGCCTCTTTCACTGCATTCCACAGATCTGCGGTTATGGTACCTTCCGGATTTCTCACCGTTACCGTTCTATCGGCGGTTAGGCGGCTCGCGTCCAAAGAGGAAGAGCGCTTTGTTTTGCCGTCTACAACGGCGAGATGCGGCATAATGCCTCTCTGATATAAAGTTATCGAGCACACATCTCCGACGGAAATTATATACTTTCCGCGAAGAGAATCGATTTCGGAATTATCAATAATAGGTCCAAGCGGCTCCGCCAGCTCTTTTCTCATATTGTCCGGAAGAACCCATATTGCCTCAGGATTCTCCTCTGACTTTGAGCGCATATCTGCCATTGTTCTCTATCCCCATCTTCCTGGCGATCTCTGATTTTGTATAATCGACTATTATCAGGTATCCCTGCCATTCTCTGGATGTCTCTCCCCCGCATATGGGACAGATTTTTTCGGGGCTCAGATACCTGCACTTCTTGCAGGCTTTCAGATCCTTTGTCATTTGCTCCCCTCCTTTTTCCTGTCCTCTTCGAGCCATTCGAGTTTTCCGAGACCTGGCTGTTTCATCGTCAGACCTATCTTGGATTCTCGCGGGGAGCGCTCGTTTATGGCGACAGAGACTATCCTCGCCCTGACTTCATCTTCGATCTTCAGAAACCTCTTGGAATCCGCGGCAACAAGCCTCTGATTCGCAAGGTCGACATCTATTCTATCAGTGGTTATCTGGCTTATGTGTATGAGGCCGTCCAGCGGACCGAACCTGACGAAAGCACCGAATTTGACGACCTCGCAGACAAATCCGTTTATGACCTCTTTGTCCTTAACCTCAAACGAAAGTGCCTCATATTCCACTTTCTGATATACGGCACCGTCGCCGTACACCATCCTCCCTTCCCCCATCAGCTTTATATCTTTCACAAGAACGACCATTATGGTGTCGTGCATTGTCCCTTCAAAGGTCTCCTGTGCAATCTCCTTGCACACTCTCTCGTAATCCTCTGAAAGGCGCTCCGGAGGAATTCTCACGGTGTCGACTCTCTTTTCTATAAGATACATGGGTATCACCTTATTTTCCCGAGTAAGTTTTCTCATATAAAGTTATGGCGGCAGAAAAAAGAATGGCTAACCTCGAATATTTCTCTCTCCAAGGTGTTCATAAAGGTGGGAACAAATAGTATTTATACCTATCGCATAAAGTAAACAGATGTACCGAAAATCTTAAATAACGCCAGACGAAATGAGCAGCAGAAAACATGGAGGTTTTAAAAATGAAAAAAGGAATCCAGATCGGATTGATATGGGCCGTCGCTTTCCTCCTTCTCTTCCC
>JAJRVK010000057.1 GCA_024277315.1 archaeon
CAAGATAGGCGAGGAACTGAGGAAAGGTGTGAAGCCCACGATGGACATGGTGAGCCATCAGCCTCTGTTATCACCGGAATTCCTGAAGAAATATGTCTCCTATGCAAAAGAAACAAATCCGGTGCTCACGGACGGAGCGATCAGTAAGATAAAGAAGTACTATCTGGACACAAGAAAGAAGGGCGGAGAGGCACAGATTTCCATCACAGCAAGGCACCTGGAGGCGCTTGTTAGGATGGCGGAAGCGAGTGCCAAGATAAGACTCAGCGAGCATGTTACCGAGGATGATGCCCAGATAGCAATAGACATCATGGAGGGATATCTCAGCAAGGTGCTATCCTATGATGTGGACCTGGCATACACCAAAGAGAGCAGGAAGAAGAGGACCGCCAGACAGATAATAACACACATAGTTGAGCAGCTCATAAAAGAAGAGGGCAGCGCGGATTTCAACACGATAATCCAGAGAGCGGAGACGGAAGGTCTGACAAAGATGGAGGCGGAAGACATACTGGAGAAAATGAAGAGAGAAGGCACGATATACGAGGAATTCCATGGAAGATACAAAACGGTCTGATTCCGGTTTTTGGGTGAAACTTCATCCCGGAGGCATAGACATGATCCTAGCGGCATGCGACAGCGAACTCCTCGAGAAGTCGTTTAACGAAGGAAAGCTCCGGATAACGGTTTACAGGGAATTCTACGGGGGAGTGCTAGTCGATGACAGAGGATTGGTACAGCACATGAAGAGCGCTACGATTCTCAATCTTGTGGGGGAGAGGTGCATAGAGAAGGCGATAGAAGCTGGCTGGGTAGACCCTGCGAACATCATTACCATCCAGGGAATTCCCCACGCGCAGGCCGCCATAATGTTCAAGGATTAGGGAAAGGTTGAATAATCATCTGTTTTACGGCGTCGCATGCTCACCATAGACGGCTCCGTAGGAGAAGGCGGAGGCCAGATACTGAGAATAGCACTGGCGTGGAGCGCTCTCCGTTCTGAGCCAGTAAGAATAACCGGCATAAGAGCGAAGAGGCCGAAACCCGGATTGAAACCCCAGCATCTAACGGCACTTCTTGCCCTGAAGGAGATAACGGATGCCGAGATAAGGGGAGCACGGATAGGCTCCAAAGAGGTGGAATTCATTCCGTCTGACACGAGGAAGGGGAATTACATATTCGACTGCGGAACGGCGGGAAGCATAACCCTGATGATTCAGGCCATACTTCCGGTTCTCCTGAACACAGACGGCGAGTCCAGAGTTATTCTTCGAGGAGGTACGGATGTGAAGTGGTCTCCTCCCATCGACTATGCGGCCGAAGTATTCCTGGGCGCCCTTAAAAAGATGGGTGCAACGGCGGACATCCAGGTCGTAAGAAGAGGATACTATCCCAAGGGCGGTGGAGAGGTCGTTATGAGGATCAGAGGTTCTGAGATAAAAGGGATCGAACTTACCGGGGGAACTCCGCACGAGATATACGGCAATGTGCACTGTTCCAATCTCCCTGATCATGTGCCCGAAAGAATCAAGCACTCGGCGCTGAAGGAACTCATAGATTTCAGAGCGCACATAAACATCGAGAGAGGAGAAGGAACATCGACAGGAACCGGCATAACTCTGTGGGCGCACGGAGAGAATTTCATATTCGGTTCGAGCGCTCTCGGTGAAAGGGGAGTGAGGGCGGAAGTCGTGGGGAAAAACGCCGGATCCGAGATAAGAGAATATGCCAAAAATGGAGTGGGAGCGGACACGCATCTCGCCGACCAGCTGCTCATATACATGGCAATGGCCGGAGATTCCGAGCTGAGGACGTCCGGGATATCTTCCCATGCAAAAACTGCCATGGAACTTCTTCAGAAGCTTGAAAATGTTAGGTTTTACACGGAAAAGCTTGGCGGGCTTTACTCGATAAGAGCGGAAAAAGATTAAAAAGAAGGTGCATTCGGCTGTGCCGCAATGATGATGCTTTATCAGCTGAAGGATGATGAGTGATGGGCGAGCTGAGCGGCGCTAATCGTCTTTTTCATCTATGTGGGCAATTCCTATAATGACGTCGGTGGAGATAGGTGATGATGTTCATTATAAACAAAAGTACAAGAAGATATGGGGTTACTGGATTAGGAGAATAAAAGGATGATGTCCAAGCAAATAGACCGAATACTATGAGGTAAGCCCCTATAGCACAGTACTGCAAAAGAACCCAATAATGTATTGGAGAAGGTTTAATATCCTCATATTTAAGATTCGGACATTCCCTCAGAATCTTCTCTTTCTCTTTTCTGTAATATTGCAGCCAGCATTCCATCCCGCGTTTCATCTCCCATGCCCTGTTCTCAGTGCGCTCTCTGAAAACAAAAACAATCATCAGAAGGAAGGCCAGAAACAGGATGAAGAAAAAGGCAGTACATGCTATTCCAGAGATGTCCGCTCCCCCACCTGTATTGTAAATCAGCATAAAGACCACCACCGCCCCTACAAGGGCAATGAGGATTGGGCCCTTTATGTTGAATTTTCTGGAATAAAGCCCATCGAGCATCTTCTGCCTTTCAAGCATCTTTTCGAGATATCTGATTTCGGTCTCTATCGCTTTAAGCCTTTTCCTGGCCTCTTTCTCGTTCATCTATACAACCTCTTCGGGTCGACACCGAGCTCTTTCCTTATCCAGCAGTTTTCCCAGGAGCGCTCCTCAAAATGGGAGACATATGAGGCTATAAACCCGAGAAAAAGAAACACAATCCCGACCAGCGCAAACCGAGGATCTCCGGCAATGAACCAGCAGGTGCCAGGAATAGCAAAAAGAAAGGATATGAGCTCAAAGACATGCCTGATTAAAGAATATCTGTTCCATCCGAACCTGACTTCAATCCTTTCAATTTCCAGATGGGGAAATTCTGAGTAAATCCTCTTTTTCTCTTTTTCAAGTTTCGCCAGCACACAGTTTATCCCCTTCACCTCTTCACCGAACGGGATTTTGCTCGTTTCACCCAGAATCATGTAAATAAGGGTAACCAACAGAATGAAAGGGAAACCGAAACATAGAACCCGTGCTTCATTCACATCCCCTTCTACGGTTAACAAGAAGGTGAAAGCTAACATGATTCCCAAACTTATAAGCGCAGATAACAGAATGGACAGCAGAATCCTTCTCTTTTTGGTCAGCCTTTTCTTCTTTTTCTCTTCGACTTTTTTCTGGGCTTTCAGATAGCCATCCCTTCTTTTTCTCAGGTATTTGAGTTCCCTTTCTATTCCTATGAGCCTTCTTCTTGCCTGCCTCTCGTTCATTGAAATCCGCAGGAGATATAATACAGAAAGATTTAAAGTTTTCTATACGTAGCGTCTTAAGTGATTGCGCATAGTCGTCGTAGTGTTTCACTACCCTTTTTCCAGCGGTCGAACTGCATTTCAACAACTGTAGCTATGTTGTCAAGGGTTGGGAAGTATCTATTGTGGGTGCATGTTCGGC
>JAJRVK010000058.1 GCA_024277315.1 archaeon
ATAGACCAGAATCATAAGCTTGGCGGACAGCTTATAAAGCAGACCCACAAGTTCTTCGGCTCCAGGAAACATGATGCCGGGGTGAGAGGTATAGACATAGCGGAAAGGCTGATAGGACAGGTGAAGGAGAATGAGAACATCACTGTCATGACGAATGCCACCGCATTCGGTTATTACAGACCGTCGACGATAGGGGTCGTCACCGAGAATGTGCTCTACAAGGTCAGGGCGAGTAAAATGATAATGGCCACCGGTGCCGCGGAGCGCTCCCTTCTGTTCGAGAACAACGATATTCCGGGCGTATACGGAGCGGGTGCGGCACAGACACTTATGAATGTCTATGGTATCAAACCGGGAGATAGCATCCTCATGGTCGGGGCTGGAAATGTCGGAGTTATTGTCACCTATCAGCTCCTTCAGGCAGGCGTCAACGTGAGAATGATAGTGGAGGCCATGCCAAAGATAGGTGCGTATTTCGTCCATGCCGCCAAGGTGAGGAGGGCGGGAGTGCCGATACTGACGAGGCACAGCATAAAGAGGGCGTATGGCGACGGAAAGGTCGAGGGAGCCACGATAGTCGAACTTGATGAAAAATGGCAGCCCGTACCCGGGACCGAGAAGGATGTGGAGGTCGATGCCATAGCAATATCCGTCGGATTGAGGCCGACCTACGGTCTCCTCGACCAGGCAGGAGTCAGGATAAGATTCGCCCCGGAGCTAGGAGGCCATGTCGCTCTCCGCAACAGGAACCTGGAGACTTCGGTAAAGGGAATCTATGTCGCCGGAGATGTGGCAGGGATAGAAGAGGCATCCACCGCAATAATGGAGGGCAGAATTGCAGGTCTCAGCGCCATCATCGACATGGGTCTCGGAGGCAGAGAGGCGGAGGAACTCAGAGAGAGTGTGAGAAAGGAGCTTGTTGATCTCAGAGCCGGGCCGTTCGGAGAGAAGATAAGGGAAGGTCTGAAAAAGGTGGAGGTGCTGTGATGGAGGAATACGAGAGAACAGGGATTGTTACCACGGAATATCTGCGAAATATGGGGAACATCCCCTGCAAGGAGCGCATGAAAAAGGGACCGGTTGTCATGATAGAATGCGTTCAGGAGATACCCTGTAATCCGTGCTTCGAGGTCTGTCCCAGAGAAGCGATAGAGATGGAGAACATAAACTCCAGACCAAGGGTCAATTTCGATAAATGCATAGGCTGCACTCTCTGCATGCAGGTCTGCCCCGGTCTTGCAATCTTCATGCTCGACCTGTCAAAGGAAAAGCCCATGGTGACCATACCCTACGAATACCTTCCGGTACCGGAAAAAGGGCGGGAAGTGATGCTTCTGAACAGAGAGGGAGAGGAGATTGGCAAAGGAACCGTTGTCTCCCTTCTTTTCCCCGACAAACGATATGGTTCGGCCCTCGTGACCGTGGAGGTTGAGGATGAGGATATGCTCATGGAAGCCAGAAATCTGAAGGTGGTGAGCGGATGACTGGAATAGTATGCAGGTGCATGGATGTCACAAAGGAAGACCTCCTTAATGCCATAGAAGAAGGATATACTGATATAGAGAGCATAAAGAGGGTCACAGGGCTCGGCAGAGGGCCGTGTCAGGGGAAGACCTGCGTACCGATAGCGATAGGGATAATCGCAAGGGCCACCGGAAAACATCCGGATGAGGTGGGATACATAACCCCCAGACCTCCGACGAAGCCGATATTCCTCGAGCAGCTTGCCGATGAGGAGGTGAAAGAATGAGGGACAGGGCGAAGCTTGTGATAATAGGCGGAGGGGTTTCCGGTCTGGGGACAGCCTACCACCTTGCAAAGAGTGGTTTTACCGACATTGTTCTCATTGAAAGAGGATATTTCGGAAGCGGTGCGACCGGAAGGTGCGGCGGAGGGATAAGGCAGCAGTTCAGCGAGGAGTACAACATCATCCTCGCAAGGGAAAGCGTGAGGATGTTCGAGAAAATGAGCGAAGAACTCAATCAGGACATAGGTTTCAGACAGGGCGGATATCTGATTCTGGCACATACCGAGGAAGAGGCGGAACATCTCAGGGAGAACGTGAGGCTTCAGAACTCGCTGGATGTTCCCAGCCGATACATGGACCCCTCGGAAGCTCTGGATATAGTTCCGCATCTTAACATCGAGGGGCTGAGCGCCGCCGCCTACTGCCCCACGGACGGAGTCTCACAGCCTTTCCTCGTGGTCAAGGGCTATGTGGACACGCTGAAAAAGATGGGTGTCGAGCTTCACGACCATACCGAGGTAAAGGGGATAAAGGTCGAGAACGGGGAGATAAAGAAGGTTATTACCGATAAGGGCGATATAGAAACGAATATGGTGCTCAATGCAGCAGGAGCATGGTCTGCGAAGATTGCTGAGATGGCGGGGGTTGAAATGCCCAACAAGCCCTACAGGCATGAGATACTCGCAACGGAGCACATGAAGCCCTGGCTCAGGCCCATGATAATCTCCTTCCATACCGGGATATATTTCAGCCAGAGCCACGACGGAGAGATTGTCGGCGGCATAGGAGATCCCGACGAACCGAGCTCGTTCAGGATAGATTCCAGTCTCGAATTCCTCGAGAGGTTTGCGAGCGTTGCCGTGCGCTACATTCCGGTGATGAAAAAATTGAAGGTACTCAGACAGTGGGCCGGGCTCTATGATGTGACGCCGGATGCCCGCCCGATACTCGGGCCTGTAGACGAGCTACCCGGGTTGATACAGGCCAACGGTTACAGCGGACACGGATTCATGATTCACCCCATGGTGACAAAGCTCCTTGCGGAATACATAATCGACGGAAAGACCAGCATAGATATCGAACCATTGAATCTCAGAAGATTCAAAACAGGCGAGATAATCCAAGAAGCGAATGTGGTGGGTTGACCGCAAAACCAATTTATAATTTCACCGCATACTCTTTACATATGGGAATGAAAAAGAGCGCCGCCTTCCTGCTCACCCTCTGCCTGCTATCATTCATCTTTGCGGGGACCTCCGAACATGTAAGTGCGGAGAGCGCTCCCTGGACGGAAGGCCAGGGTTGGGGTTACAAGTGGATTGTGGACTTTTCGAATTTAAAAGAAGAGGTTGAAAAATCGTGGGAGGAAGTGGATTCCATCGAAATCGGAGGCGGTGCCTCGGAGATGCTGTACATAAAGTATCTTGGAACTCGGAACGGGACGCACGTCTTCGAGTTCTTCGGAGGGAATTACGTTGACATATATCTGAAGATGCGTGGAAAGAATTCGTCGGGAGTCGAGAGAAGCATGGAATACCGGGAAAAGGTATCTGTAAACTACAACGGCACATTTTTCGTGGAAAGAGCGGAGTACACCCTCTATCTCGGTGACATCCCACATCCCTACTACGGCATAGTCTCCTTTGAGACAGATGTCGGAGGGGATGTGGAACTGCATCTTAGAGATGTTAGGGGTAACGGTTCCGATACCCGGGAATATGAAGTCAACAAGGTGTCCAACATAAGCTATTCGGACCTCATGATCGAATTCTCCACTCCGTATCCGCTCGTGCCCGCAAATATATCGGACTGGGTATTCAGCGATGACCTGCGAATGAGCTATTCCGGAAACAGGTCCGGCCATATCGACTATTCGGTGCGCTATCCGAACGGTGAGGAAGATGGTCTCAGTGCCTATGTCGGAAAGCATATATCTGGATATCAAAGGCTCTCCATCTATGCCGTCTTCTTTTCAAATGGAACCATGTTCTCCCCATCCATTCTTGGCATATCCCAGATAACTGACCTCACTCCATATGGCGGGCGTCTAATAGACATGGAAGAGTACGGACTGGAGATGAACTTCTGGCAGAGATACGAGGAGGGCGCAGTTCTGTCGATATCCCAGAGTGCCGGTCCAGTAAATGAGAATTTCTGGTCCGAGAGCGCTACGGAGGACGAGGTTAGGGCCTATCTCCAGGACAAGGAGGCATACACACCCATTGCGGTAAAAAGCGGTGAATCTGGTGAGAACGGAGACTTTTTGTTTTATGCCGCTCTGTCTGCCATTCTGTTGGCAATATCTGTTTCTGTGGCGCTGATTTTCCGGAAGAAAGGGAAAAATGCGGGCGGAAAAAACAATATTGAGTGATAATTGGGCTTATAGGAGTCTCTATGTCCTTATTAGAGAGATTAGTGTAGTATCCCGAATTCATTTTACATTTCAAGTAACCACCTCTCATATTCGAATATCTTTTCCTCCGGAAGCTTTCTCCAGAAAGCTTCTTCGGGAGTCTCAGCGTTATCAAAGTTCAGACTCATATGTGGTTTATCGTA
>JAJRVK010000059.1 GCA_024277315.1 archaeon
GGATGAAGTGGAGATAATCTATGAAAAAACCGTAACTCCCTTCGGAACAAGTGGAAAGATAGATGCTCCTAAGAGATACATAGGAAAGAGGGCATATGTGATAATCCTAAGAGAGTAAAAGGGAATTTTGTCCCAATGCCTCGCAGAACACAACCTATATATATGGAATCGGAATGGAAACCCGTGCGCTTTCACATGCTCCTGCTGCTGACCGCTGTGATTCTAATGTCTGTGCCAGTGGCAGATGCAAGTCCAGTTATAGGAGAGATAGACGAGTATTCCAAGACATCGAACGGTAGCGACCTCACTTTCAACTGGACATTTTACAATCCGGACAATCATTCTTACAGAATAGAGGTGAGATTCTCCGCGCCTCCAGGGTGGCATGCGGAACTTTCAGATACGACTTTCGACCTCAATAGCGGAGAAGCGCACAGTTTCCAGGTAGTCATGAAACCGGATACGAGCGCCAGGAGCGGCGATTTCTTTGTGAGATTCAGAATCATACCGTACAACAATCCGGAGAACCAGGAGAATATCTCATACCCCGGGCATCTGGAATATAATCCGAAGATAGAGGTTCGCTCGCTCACGTTCTTCGAGGAGTTCCTGAAGGATAGTTTCGGTATCGAGATAGAGGACAAAACGCTATCTTTCCTGGTTAATGTATTCTTCTGGGTCGCTCTGGGTCTTGCACTCGTCTTCGTGCTGGACCCGATTCTCAGGAGAGCGGCGAAAAAAACCGAGACGATGATAGACGATATGCTTATAGAGATAATAAAGGGACCGGTTATGGCCTTTCTTATAATCTACGGAATCGCATCGTCGATTTACATACTTTCGCCATCGATAGATATCGTTATTCTGGTGGGGAAGATATATGATGTTTCCGTAATCCTTCTAATAGCATGGGTGTCCTACAAGGTCTTCAGGGACGTGGTCATATACGAGGTCAAAAAATATGCCAAAAAAACGGAGACGGAACTGGACGATGCCCTCATACCACTATCCGAGAAGCTCGGAGTGGTCGTGATATTCTTCCTCGCTCTGACGGCTATAATGGGATATTTCGGCGTCAATGTGACCATGCTCGTGGCCGGCTTCGGCGTTCTCGGCCTCATAATAGCATTTGCAGCACAGGACACATTATCGAACTTCTTCAGCGGTATTCATCTGCTTCTGGACAGACCGTTCAAGGAAGGCGACATAATAATGCTCGAGAGCGGAGAATACTGCGAAGTCAGACACGTTGGTATGAGAAGCACGAAACTGTACAACACATTTGACCACGATATGATAATAGTCCCCAACAACCAGATAGCAGGCCAGAAGATAGTTAACATAAGCACGCCGGACGCCAATTTCAAGGTAAGATTCACAATGGATGTTTCCTACGATTCGGACCCGGACGAGGTCAAAAAAATAATTCTGGATGTGGCAAGAGCACATCCGAACGTCATAAAGGACGGAGATAAGGCCCCCTTTGTAAGGCTTGTGGATTTTCTGGATTCCAACATAAGATTCAAGGTCTATCTATGGGTTGACGATGCTATGAATCAGTGGAAGGTCGAGGCGGAGATGAAAGAGAATCTTTTCAAGATATTCAGGGAAAGAGGCATAGAGATATCTTATCCGCAGCATATCGTGCATCTTGAGAAAGAATGATTGTGCATTTATGCACATAATTTTGCAAATACATAGCAATCTTTAGTAAAACTTATGGAAATCTTCTTATAGGGGTGAAAGAGAGGAAAATCGATGGACATACAGAATCCATACGCTGTTCCGGCAATAATTTCAACTTTCCTATATCTGGCGTTCATATTCTTGATATTAAAAATAGATTTCAATTCACGGTTGAACAGGATATCCGCTCTTTTCTTCGCACTCCTTCTTTTCTGGAGCTTTGCGGAGTGGATGGAAAGATGGGCGAATTCACCCGAATCAGCGCTTTTCTGGGCCAGGGCCATAATGGTGGCGATAATCCTCATGCCTCCGGTGCTTATACACCTAACCCTGGTCTTTCCATGGACAAAAAAGGAGGTTTCTCCGGCCATATTCGGTCTTTACGGTTCCAGCCTCCTGCTCCTTTCAGTGCACCTCAACTCGGATATGTTCGTCGCCGGAGTAGACAGGTATTTCGCAGGATATGGAACGGTTCTGGGACCTTATGGGACACAGATATATCTATATCTGGCGTTCTTCACGATCGTTTCGATCCTGATTCTTATGAGAAGCTATGTTCTGACCAACTGCCGGATTGCGCTGGGGCAGCTCAGAATGCTTATAATCGCACTTTCAATATCATTTCTTTTCATATTTTTCACAGGTTTCGCACCCCATATTTATGGCGATCCGAAGGCATATCCTCTGACAACTCCGGCATTCATAATCACCGGGCTAATACTTCTATATGCTATAAGCAGGTATCATGTTTTCGTTCCCGAATCAAAGAAAGAGAGCGCATCCGAAGGAGCAAAGGCCGAAAAGGGCATAAAGGTACTTCCAAGAGAAAGGGCTATGGATGAGTTCTACCGGCATGTGTCTTCCGGCAACAGAGTAATATGTTTTACTGCAAGAGATTCCGAAGAAACGAAGGAGGAACTGGATGTTAAGCATGTTCCGGTCATAGAGATCGAAGAGGCATGCAGTAAAAAAACGGAAAGAAAGAGCCTGATACCATTCATGATAACCGATGCTCTTATGGAGAAAAACACGGCAATACTACTCGACGGAGCCGAGAACATATTCTCAAACGGTGAACTCAGGGAATTCCTGGACGAGATGAGGGACCTCGAACTGAAGGAAAATCTTCTCATAGTCTCCCTTTCCAAAAACCCTTCCGGAATCTTTGACTTCGACTTAAAGGGGAACGGAAAATCAGAAATACAATAAGGAGATGAGACCTCATGCGCTACCCCAGAGTCGCCGGACAGTTCTATCCGGCGGATACGGACGAGTTGAGAGGACAGATAGAGAATTCATTCCTTCATCCGATAGGTCCGGGAGAAATACCGGAAACAATTGCGGGAGGAAATCTTCTGGCAGTCATGGCGCCGCATGCGGGATATGTATTTTCAGGGCCTGTGGCAGCCCATTCTTACAAGGCAGTGGCGGAGAGTTTCCCGGAAGGCGGGACATTTGTTATAATCGGGCCCAACCACACCGGCTATGGAGCACCGTTGGCCCTTACAACCCACAACTGGAAGATGCCATTCGGAGATGTCAGGATAGACAGAACTCTGGCGGAGATGCTCTTATCGGGAGGAATCGAGGATGATATAAGCGCTCACCGTTACGAACACAGTATTGAGGTGCAGATACCCTTCATCCAGTATTTCTCGGATAACTTCCGGTTCGTCCCCATAGTTATGATGGACCAGAGCATGAGGACAGCAATAAGGCTCGGAAAACTCCTAAGAAAGGCAATAAGGGAGCATGAGAGGAGAACGGTCATCGTGGCATCCACCGATTTTTCTCACTATGTGCCAAAAGACTGGGCTTATTCGTATGATGCGCTCGCTCTTGACAGGATAGGGGATATGGACATCGAAGGACTCTACAAAATCCTGAAAAAGTACGGTATAAGCATGTGTGGCTACGGTCCGGTGGCGGCGACAATAGAGGCAATCAGGGACCGGGTAGCAGCATCGAAAATCCTGAAATACGCCACATCCGGAGATGTCATGCCCATGGCCGATGTCGTTGGATACGGGAGCGCGGCGTGGTGGGAATGAAGATACTGGAACTTATCACCTCTGTTTTCGCAGGAATTCTGTGGTTATCTTCTTTGATTATGCTTATAAGTGGAGTAATTTACCTGAATGCTCCTTTTGTCATCTCGGGCATCGTTTTTTTGATGCTTACAACATACTGGCTTAAAACCATTTTGGACAGGGAGCGTAGCCGCATAGAGAAAATCGAGCTAGAAAAGGAAAAAGAAATCAGTTTGAAAGATAAAGATATAGACTATCTTCAAAAGGAGCTGGTACATATAGGTAGTGTAACAGAAAAAATCAAAGAACTTGATGAAGGTCTGAACAAGCTTTCTGAAAGGGTGGAAAAACTATCGGAAATCGTTGGAAGAGTGAGATATGAATGTATAGTATGCAAAACAGTGTTCTTCACGGATTCCAATGAAAAGTTCATAAAATGTCCCGTATGCTGTACCGACTTCGTAGCAGACACACCTGAAAAGCTAGGCATGGGCTTTGAATACTGGTGTTTATACGGAAATCCCAAGGACGAAGAGGATTATGGGATATTTCCTGTACAGAAAGGTGGATGGAAGCCTATTAGGAGGCCCTTAAGCAAAGAAGAGTACTTGAAGAGATTTAAGAATAATGATCTTCCTGAAAGAGACCAACCTGATTTTCAATTCTATTACCTCCATCCTTCCGAGGGCTGGGAACAGAAATTTCAGATAGAGTGTAAATGGAGGAAAGAAACAAAATATGGTAAAATAGATGTAGAAAATCTCAAAAAATATGAAAAATTTGATAATGAGGAATACGGCAAAGTATTTTTGGTGATAGGGATTGGCAGGCCACCTGTCAATCCCTCCAACGTCTATGTTCTTCCCTATTCCGCTTTTTCGGATGAAGAAAAGAAAGAAGGTTATATCTTAGAAACGACCCTGAACAAAAGAGGATTGAAGAGAAAAGGCAACAAAGGTAAATTGAACATAACAAAAGATGGAAAATTGGTGTGGTATTACGGTGAATAACATTTACTCGTTTATGGTTATGACCTCGGTCATCTCCCTTTCAAGTGTGCTCATGTCCGTGGGCTCCAGGCTGTTAGGCGATATGGTGATTATCAGGTAGGCACCGTGTTTTTCAAGTATGTCGTTCAGGCGCTGTATGAATTTCATAACAGGTTTGAACTCGTTCTGGCTGACCAGATATTCGATACCATCCACGAGCATCACGGCGCCTTTATTTTCATCGAGATAGGAAACTATCTTTTCGTAGAGAGAGGAAAGGTTGCCTGAGGATATGGAGCTCTCGCTCATCCCCAGTGCCGACGAAAGCACACCTCCAGAGCTATCCTTTTTGCCAAGTCTTAGGAGCGTGAAGTTCTCGAGGCCGTATTTCTCTTTAAGCACTCTGCCACTCTTTCTGGTTATGCAGAGACCCGAATTCCCTTTCCGTATCATATATCTGAATATGGCATAGCTGGCCTCCGGAGCATGCTCCTTTATGAGATAACTGCAACCTTCCATAAGTTCATCTGGTCCACTGCTTTTCGAGAAGTCTCCTTCCGTTATTCCAAGCTCTTTTCTGAGCAATTCCACCTGCGCCTCTCCCCTCTGCTCTATCGTGGCCATCTTGCTCTTTATCATCATCCTTAGCTCAGTAACGGAGTAACCCGAGCTCCCATCCTTCAGTATCTCGTTCCATGCTTCCTTCAGGCCTTTTTTATAGCCTCTGAGGAAGTATTCTATTCTCTCATCGGTCATCGGTAAGCCATCCATTCAAAGGATATAAAAGTTTGGTGGGAAACCCATATATATCCTCCGAAAACATACCACTTTCGTGAAGGTCTTCGCCATAAAGAAGGAAACCCTGAGAATGGCCCTCGAAGTGGCCAGGGACAGTTATCCCAAGGAATTCGCCGCCATGCTCAGGGCAAGAGAGGGTGTTATCACGGAACTGCTCTTCCTGCCGGGAACCATAGGGGCGGACAGGAGCGCCATGATTCCCTTTTACATGAAACCCGTGGATTTCTCCATAGTCGGGGTTGTCCACAGCCATCCGACTCCGAACCTGAGCCCTTCACAGGCGGATATAGCTCTTTTCGGTAGGTCAGGAGACGTGCACATAATCGTTGCCTATCCGTACACCGAAAAAAGCTGGATGGCATTCGACAGGATGGGAAATCCGATAGAGCTGGAAGTCCTGTGATTACGGGACCGCCCGTCCGAAGGCGTTCGTCCCGTTTATTTTGTCTATCCTCACCCTGACCCTCGTACCTTTTTTGGAGGCTCCTTTCACATATATCACGAATTTCCCTATCTTCGCTATACCGTCTCCCCTTCTCCCGACGCTCTCTATCGTGACCTCATAGGTGTTCCCCTCTATTACCGCCGCTTTCTGCGGTGTCTGAGGCTGTGCTTTGCGCACCATCACCGGCCTTTTCGCGCCGCAGGCCTCGCATTTGAGCATAAGAATCCTCCCCTCTCTTATAAGTTCCGTGTCTGGCCTACCGCATTCCGAACATATGATATAGGTTTCCACATAGGAATTCAATCTGTTCTGTATCTGATGTTCGCTGAGTTTTGACTTGAAAACCGCCCTTCTCCCGTCTATCTCGCCCGCGGTGCCCAGCTCCCTAAGGAAATATTTCAGGAGGTCCTTAGGCTCCCTCCTTATCTTCTCGCAGACCTCGGCAAAATTCCTTATTATCGTCATCTTCCCCTCGTTTATCACATCGACCTTAGGAACCTCGAATCTCTCGTCCGTCTTCATGGTCTCGGGGAGAGAATCATATGCGGTATCCAGGAGCTTTTCATAGTCGAACTCTTCTTCGTCCATATTTTGCACAATCTCCGGCTAATACTTAAACTTGACGTGATGCTCAGACATCGAAGTACCGCTCGATTTCCCAGGGAGAGGTGTTGCCTATGAACCTATCCCATTCCTCTTCTTTAAGAGATATGAAGATTTCGTATATGGGGCCCAAAGCCTCTTTTACCAGCTCATCGCCTTTCATCTCTTCCACCGCCTCTCCCAGACTGGTGGGCAGCATCTTTATACCGAGCTTTCTTCTTTTGCTCGCGCTCATGTGGTATATGTTCTCCTCCACGGGGTCCCCCGGTTCTATTTTCTTTTTTATACCTTCCATCCCGGCGTGGAATACGACCGATTCCGCGAGGTATGGATTCGCCGACGGGTCGGGGTTCCTTATTTCGACATCTGGATTTTTCTTTCCGGCGGGTACACGGAGGAGAGCGCTCCTGTTCCTCGCACCCCATGCGACGTAGGCGGGAGCTTCCAGACCTCCGGCTATCCTCTTGTATGAATTCACCGTTGGATTGGTTATGGCGGTGAACGCTCTCACATGTTCCAGTATTCCGCCGACAAAGTATCTCGCCGTCTGACTCAGTCCGTAATCGTCATCAGGGTCATAGAATGCGTTCTTCCCCTTCTTTTCAAGATATATGTGCATGTGCATCCCGGAACCTGCCTCCGTCGGGATGGGTTTGGGCATGTAGGTGACCCTGAAACCGTATTTTCTCGCAATCAGTCTGGAGAGGTATTTGTGAATCAGGACGGCATCGCCGGTTCTTATCAATCCTTTCAGAAACACGGTCTCTATCTCTATCTGGCCGTATGCATTCTCATGGTGGTGGTATCTCACATTTATTCCCGCATCTCTGAGCGCTCCGGCAAGCTCTTTTCTGTACTCCGCAGCGTCATCGAAAGAGGGCGGAAGAAAATATCTCGGACCGAAGGGATTGTTTATACGGAGCGGGTCCTCTTCCCTTTTGAAGACAAAGAATTCCATCTCCGGCCGTATATGGGCCGTGAAACCGGATTTTTCAACCATCTCTTCCATTCTGAATGCCACGTTCCTCGGGTCCGTTGGCAGCGGATTACCGTCGTTCCTGCATGTCCTGAGAGGTATCAGAGCCTCCTTTTTACCGGGAAGTGCGATGGCCCCATCTATTTCCGGGATGCCGAGTATATCCGAATCCTCGACATCGGCAAATCCCTTTATGGAAGAGCCATCCATGCCTATTCCGTTTTTACCCTCGGAGATAAGGGTCTCCGGAGTGAAACTGACGGTTCTCATCCTTCCGTAGACATCACATACGAATCCGTGAAACCATTCCATATCACTCAGAAATTCCGGTATTTTGTCCATGTTTATCCTGAGCACATTTTTGTGGTTTTATTTAAATTTTACGACGCATGATAGGCCGGGCACTCAAAACCTTTAATTAGGCCTGTGCATGGAAGTGTGTGCGTCTCATAACCAAGTGGTTCGGAGTGTTCCTCGTATACGGGCATGAGGTGAAGGAGTACAAGCTCTTTCCCAAAGACCCGGAAGAGATAGCTTCCAGGCTCATAAAGATAAGAAACGGAGAGATACTCGAAGAGGAGAGGAAATTTACAGAGCATGAGCCAAGGGTCGGAGAGCGGAGGCTGTCAGGGATAGGTAGATTCAGGGAAGAGAGGAGGGTTATCGAGATAAAACCGGAAGATTACGGGTTCGACAGAAGACTGCTGCACGAGGCGCTCCTAATTGCCGGAAGAGAGGAGATAAAATCCTCTAAAAGGCCATCCCACGACATAATCCAGGCAGTCAATGCCATAGACGAGATAATCGAGGCGCAGAACATTCTTTCGGAAAGACTTAGGGAGTGGTACGGTTACCACCATCCCTTCGACGAGCATGTGGACGGAAAGAAGGTGAAGGAGATAGGAGGGGGGATGAAGAGCCTTAACGGACTGGTGAACAAGAGCGCCGAGACAAGAAAGGAGATTGAGAACCATCTCAGGGAAATCATGGAGGAAAATGCCCCCAATCTCACTGCGCTGGTGGGGCCCAACATCGGTGCGAGACTGATAGCTCTGGCGGGAGGACTGGAAGAGCTGGCATCCATGCCTTCCAGCACAATACAGGTTCTGGGAGCGGAGAATGCCTTCTTCAGATTCCTAAGGGAAGGAAGCAGACCGCCGAAGCACGGCATCATATATCAGCATCCGGTCATTCACAGGGCAAGGAAGGAGAACAGGGGGAAGATATCGAGATTCATGGCCGGAAAGATAAGGATTGCCGCTGCTGTGGATGCAAACGGAGGGGAATTCATCGGAGACACACTGCTTGATGCGGTGAAAAAAAGAGCCGAGGAGCTGGAGAAAAGGGACAGGAGCAAAACCAAGAAGAAAAAGAGAAAGAGGAAGTGAAGGCCCCATGCCCTACATAGCACTTGATGATACGGATTCCGTTAAAGGTATGTGTACGACCTTTCTGCTGACCGAGATAATAAGAAATCTTCCGAATCTGGATGTAATAGGGTATCCGAGACTGGTCCGCCTGAACCCGAACGTTCCTTGGAAAACCAGAGGAAACGCGGCGCTCTCCGTCAGACTCGGAAAAGGACTGGGGAGGAGATATAAGGTAGGAGAAATGGATGGGAAAGAGATTTTCGCCTACGAAAGAGGGAAGGAGCACGGAAATATCGCGGATGTATACGGAAAAGCGGAGAAACTGATGGAAGAATGGGCCGTTCTGGAGGATGAAAAGACAAATCCCGGATTCGCGGTTTCCCACAGAAAGACATCGCCTGCATTTTACTGGAAAGCCGTAAGGGGAATAGTCGGTCTGGAGGAGGCCATAAACGAGCTCGAAGCCGCGGGAGCCATTTACAGAGGCTACAAAAACCGCAGGGGGCTGATAGGCACGGCCGCAGCCCTCTCATGGAGACCGAAAAAGAGAACATATGAACTGATAGCGTACAGGGAAAGGGAGCGCTGGGGTACGGAGAGATATGTGGACGTGCAGAGTGTAATGGAAATGGATAAAAAATTTCCCGAAACCTTCGACAACTACGATTACGAAAATTCGTATCTGGCAATAGCTCCTAGGACTCCCTGTCCGATTCTTTACGGAATAAGAGCGACAAATCCTGAAAGACTGGAAGGGGCCCATAAGATGATAGTATCCGAGTCCGCAGAGAGATGGATGATATTCCAGACAAATCAGGGTACGGATGACAACATTGTGAAGAAGAGGATTTCCGATTTGAAGGGATACGAATCCGTGAAAATCATGGGAAAGGTGGTAAACGAACCGAAAACGATAGAGGGGGGGCATGTTATATTTTCAATAGACGACGGTACGGGTAGCATGGACTGCGCCGCATATGAGCCCACAAAGGAATTCAGGAGAATCGCAAAAGAACTCATCAACGGAGACCTTGTGGAAATCTTCGGAGGGGTCCGGGAAAGGCCGTTCACGCTCAACATAGAGAAAATGAGAGTTATCCGTCTCGAAAAGAAGGCAGTGAAGATTCACAATCCCGTATGTCCCGAATGCGGTAAAAGGATGAAATCAACCGGTAGAGACGGATACTACCGGTGCAGAAAATGTGGAATAAGGACAAAGGGCGGAGAAGAGACTCAAGAAGTCCAGAGAGATATAAAAACAGGATGGTACGAAGTGCCTATTTGTGCCAGAAGGCACCTTGCAAGACCGCTCAGGCTTTTACGATGAAGGCCATGTGGTCTTTCTCATAGGGTTTGAGATTTATTGCCTGTTCTATTTTAGTATATTCCGAAAGCTCGTCGGCAACCCTCTGAAACACCTTTTTCGGTTTTTCGGAAACATTTACGCTCCTGGCTTTAAGCATCAGCACCCCGATTTTAGCGTTGAAAAAGCTCATGTTTTTGAGAAATATTCCTACCTGATCTCTCTGTGCGATGTCCTGATAGATGGTATCGACCTCCGGAACTATGTGTCTGTATTGCACGGGAAGTCTGGCATTTGCAAGGACAGGCATCAGATTTCCTCTTTTTTCGGATACCTTTATCAGGGACCGGAACGGTCTTTCCGCAAATTCGATGGCATATACCTCGTTTTCCGTTATCTCGCTTATGTGGCTGGCAGTGGTACCGCTGGCGGCCCCCAGATAAAGGACCTTGCTGTTCTTTCGTATTGGAAATTTCGTAAGACCGCGATGGATGCCCGCAGACAATTTGCTTCTCGCGGGATCCCAGTACCTGTATTCCTTGCCGTTAACAGTGACCGTTCTCTCCCCGTAAACGCTCCTGCCACTATCCGCATTTCTGGTGTAGTAATCTTTACCGTCGAAAAAGACTCCCGGATATTTCTCCTTAAGTCGCATTATTCTTCCTCTTCCCCTCTTCTGAACCATACGTCGTCCGGCACTTCGTCATATATGTTAATGTCCTCTATCTCAGGATATCCTTCGAACTCATTTTTCTGTATCTTTCCCTTGAGTATTTCCTCTATACGGTCTTTTCTGAAAGTCCAGTAATGGATTCTCCATTCTCTCCCGTCATAAAGAGTGGTCTCTTCCCTCTCTGTCGTCAGTATTTCCTCGTCTTCAAGCATATAAAAGACATCCCTGTCCTGGGGTTCCAGCATGTTATCCAGAATCCTTCCGTTGAAACCGAAGAGGTTCATCACATGCTTCGCCATCATCTCCGCCTCTTTCTCCGGCATGCCGTGCTCTCCAATCGTCGTTTTTATCACTTTTTTGAGCTCTTCCACTTTGAACGTCTGCAGTTCCATCCTGTTCATCGGATTGCCTCCGTATGGGTCATTAACGCTTTGGTATGTGCGATATATAAAGGTTTCCTTCATCCGTCCCGATTCTCCCCGCACTTGGCTTTTTGACACCCGTCATCGCATTTTCTTCTTTTTTATCGGTATAAGTAAAAGAACTGCGGTCATTATCGCCGGTAGCAGAAATGTCGAAAACTCAGGTACAGGATTGCTGTATATTATTTCGTCCGTAAATGCGCCTCTCGTGGCATTTGGCTCGCTCCACACCACCTCCATCCTTCCGAGAATGGGTGAATATACCACCGAAGGGTTCTCGGTATCGAAACCATCGGGATTGCTTATGACGAAATCTCCGTTTTCTCCGCTCCACACAGTTCCATCGAAGTACGAATGGTGAATTTCCACGCTTAGATATTCGTCGGCATATTCCTGCCAAACCGCATGCGCCTCCTTTCCTCCCGGGACAATAGCAACGGATACGTTATGTGCCCAGTTTTTGTCGGGATAGCTTACGTATCGGTCTCCATCGTTTCCGGACCATGTGACACCGTTGTCTGTGGACATGGAGAATGCTATCTCCGTCTGTATGTAGCCATTCAGAGGATCGAACTCCTGCTCCCAAAGAGCGAATAGAATGCCATCGCTGCCGGAAATCGAGGGCTTTCTCGCGTTTCTCCCGTCTTTATCCTGAAAACTGAGCATCAGGTCTCTTTCCTGACCGGACCAGGATACGCCGTTATCTGTCGAGTGTGAGAAATGTATCTCAGACATGCCAGTGAGTTCGTCAACCTCGTCCCAGACAACGAATATGGAAGGGGTACCTGGCAGGTTATATGCCACAGCGGATACGTTGTCCGCAAAATCCCCGTCATTATAGCTTATTATTATGTCACCACTACCGTCGGCCCCGCTCCATCCACCGTCCAGACCGCCTTTGGACCAGGAATATCTGACCTCCTGCTCTTTCAGTTCTCTCGAATATTCTGTCCAGAAAGCATGGAGATATACGGCCCCGCTGTCGTCGGTTAGCGTAACAAGGTCCAGCGAGGTGATCACACCATCGAGCCCTCCGGGAGAACCGTATCTGTGGCTGACATTGAGGTCGAGTCCGGAATCGGAAGACCATGTGAGCCCTCTATCTGTGGAGTAGGAATAATGTATCTCATAACTCCCGTCCTGGTAATCTTCACGCCATATAACATGGATATATCCGTTCGTATCCACGGCTATAGCAGGCAGGCTGGCATTGCCCACGGAGGCGACCGTGGCCCTGCTTCTTTTGGATGCACTTATTATCCTGTCTCCCTCACTCAATTCGTCGTTGCTCCAGCTTTTTCCACCATCGGATGACATAGAGAAATGAATTTCCGAGATTCCGGTGGTCTCGTCGGTCTCGTTCCAGACGACATATATGAGATTGGGATCTTTCGGGTCTATGGCTATATCCGGGTTTTCGGCACTCTGCGCATCGTCAAAACTTATCTGAAAATCATTGTTCACCCATATCCTGGTGCCTCCGCCTTCGCCGAGGAGAATCTCATCCATCTCCGTCTCTTCGCCTTTCCAATCGACGAGGTAATAGAACACAGAGATGTTGTCTGCAGCGGCATCGATCGATGCCTCCACGGAATCTCCGTCAGCATAGGCACGCACATCGAAATCCCCCGGAACCAGCTTCTGTCCGGTATCGTTCCAGAGAAAGACCTCGCTCATTTTCAAACCGTCCCTCCCCGAGAACCTAAGCATTATCTCCGCGCCCATTTTCACTCCTTTCATCGAGTATCCGGTACCGTTGTCTCCGTCCATGTTAAGGAACAGATATGCGAAATCGGCCCCTTCCATGGCTGGAAGAGGTCTCTCTTTTCCACTGAACACGGTGAAAGTGGCGTTCTTCGCCGATGGAAACTTTTTAGGTGCAACTCTGGGAAGGTCCGAGCCGGCAAAGATATTTCCCCTCACCCTTAAATAGAAAAATGTCCTGTTTTCCGCAATTTCCAGTCCAAAGGCTTCCGGGTCTATGTTCGAATTCTCCGCCCGGGAATTCGCAGGCATCTCTCTGCCTTTCCAGTCCTCGAATCCCCCGTCTATGGAAATCCCCTCCGGGATATTGCCAAAATAGTGGTAGGTGGAGTAGCCTATGGAGACCGTGCTGCCCTCCGCTCCGAGCTCCAGCAGTTCCAACTTTATCGTGCTTCCCGATTCATTTGCGGAAATCCAGACCTCAACCTCTTTTTCACCTTTCACCGCAAGAGGTGTCTCCAACCGAAAATCCAGGTAACCATCTTCGGAAAAGGCGGTGGCTATGCCTCTACCCTCTGTCCTTAGTTCTCCACGGATGGGATTTTCATATGTGCCGGAGAGTCTGAAAACGAAGCAGTTAATCTCCTGCTCCCCATCACCATATACAGTCACGGTGCCAATAAGAGCCTCTCTGTTTATAACTACGGAAGAGCCGTCCTCGAAACGTGCATATACTCCGGTCACGGGAGAGTCCGAGACATCGTAGGAATCGTTAAAATCGGAATATATGAAATAAGCGCTGTATCTAGGGACATCGAGAGAAACCCCGAACTCGATTCTGTCTCCGTCCATTGCATGGACTGGCCTGCCGTAAGGCTCGAAGCCGTTCCAGTCATTTTCGGAGCGCGATTCATTGAATGAATACACCACAGCTCCCGTAACTTCGCCGTCATATCCCGTGATCTCTACGAGATAGTCGGCCCCCATTCCCCTGAAGTAATATCCTGTGTAAATGGAACTATCGCTGTCCAGGAGAACTCTCAATGTGGAATTGTTTCTGAACAGGTCTTTAGCACGGGCATAGAATTCCAGGCCGCCGTAATAGGGCATGGAATGGTAGGAGATGAGATCATACGGCGAATCGCCGACAGCATCGTACTTCAATTTGCCCTCCCATTCCTCGAAATTGCCGTCTATGTCCCCCACAGCTGCCTCTCCGTGATTTAGGAGATATGGTACGGCGGAGATGAGAAGAACCGCAATCAGGGCCACCACAACGAAGACATTTCTGGTTCTGGGCCGCTGTCCTTTATTTCCTCCTTTTTTTGGAGCTTTAAGGCCGTTGGTCAGACCGTTTGTGAGGCCATTGGTGGCACCGTTACCGTTTACAAGTCCTTTTTTCACGCCGCCGTTCGTAAGCCCGTTACCGTTGGTCAGACCTCTGGAAAGCTGCCGCTCACCCATAACTCTGGATATTGCCAGCATCGAACCGTTTTTTACTCTCATGTGTTTGCCCGCTTCTTCCATTTGCATAGAATCAATGAACCATCCTATTTATAGATTTCCATACCTTATTTTTCGCTATCCAGTTTTTTCACAATCTCCAGAGCAATCGTTCTGTACCTCTCCATACCGTATTTCCCGGCAGCCTCGGAAATCTCCTCGAGTTCCTTTTTCGCAGCCTCCATATATCCCTTTTCCATGAGGATTTCGGAAAAATCCATCTTTATATGCAACCACTCCTCAACATCCCGGTATTTGCCGAGAACATCATCTATATGCTCCTCAAACTCCCTTTTCGCACCTTCGAAATCATCGGAGGCCGCCAAAGCCACCATTCTGGCCCGATATAAAAGAGGAAGCAGATCCTCGATCTCACCGGAGTCTATGTATCTCTCGGCCATCTCCAGTCTTTCAATCATTTTGTGTCTGTCAAGCCTTGAGTACGGAAGAACAAGGTTGCAGAGCTCCTTCGCCATACCTCTAACATCCCCTACCTTTTCGAAGATTTCCAGGCTTTTTTCCAGGTATTCTGCTGATTTTTCGTGTTTTTTAGCCTCGTAATATGCCACTCCGAGATTGTTGTATATGTTCGCAGCACCGACCACGTCCCCGATCCTCTTCTTTATCCTCAGGCTTTCTTCCCATGCTCCCACCTGTTTCCTGAAATCCCCCAGCATGTAGTATATGGTCCCGAGGTTGTTCAGAATCTGTCCCTGCACGTATACATCTTCTGTCTTTCTCATCATCTCCAGGGCCTCTTCCTGCGTTCTCCTTGCATCTTCCAGTTTTCCCATGTTCCTGTACGCAACCCCGAGATTTATCAGCGCATAGCCTTTTTTGGTCAGATCTCCCGCCTTTTCCGCCGTCAGCATGCTTTTCTCCCACATCTCTATGGCCTTTTCCACCTCTCTTTTATGGAAGTGGGCGCTCCCCATCGCCCTGTATGCGGCGCTCTCTTCACCGATGTTCCCGGTTTCTCTCGAGATGTCGAGGTATTCTTTGTAACATTCCATGGCCTTCCCCGCCTCTCCTTTTCTCAGGTAGATGGCACCCATTATGCTCCTGATTCTGCCCTTCTCGATATCTTCCCCATCGGATTCCAGGCCCTTCTCGCAGTTCTCCAAGGCCTCCTCGTACCTGCCGGTCTTTCTGTATATCTCCGCTATCTTTCTGTATATTCTCCGCGGTTTTTCGCAGGATTTGAGGACGTTTTCAAAGGACCTCAGGGCCTTGTCATACTCTCCGGTATGGGAATAAAGCTCTCCCAGGCGCTCCAGAACCTCGTTCTTCGCCGGATGTCCGGGTATGTATCCCTCGATTATGGAGAGCGCAACCTCATAGTATCCTATGGCCTCGCGGGCAGCATACGAAGCGCTCGCTCTCTCTCCGGCAAGGCATGAATACCTGATGCCCTTTTCCCTGTCAAGGGAGCGCGAGAAGTGATATGCGAGCCGGTAAACGGCATCTCCCTCTCCCCCGGTCCTCTCTTCTATGACCTCTCCCAGCTTTCTGTGGGTGGTCAACCTCCATCTCTGGCTCATCTCATCATAGACCACCTCTCTTACACCGGAGTGGTAGAACTTCACCTCGCTCCCGTTTCTTATCAGAATGTCCTTCTCTTCCAGAGATTTCAGTATATTTGCAAGAAAATCTCCGTCCACACCGACGGCATCCCCGAGAGTCTCGATATCCGCGCCCACTGCAGCGGCGAGGAGTTCCACCACATTGAGTTCGTTTCTCTCGAGATGGTCCAGCCTCCAGGATATGAGTTCGGAGATTGTCTTAGGCATTCTGGTCTCTTCATCCGAGTTCTTCCAGATGCCTTTCTCCCTGTAGATGATACCGCTCTCCCTGAAAGAGAGCAGGATTTCGTGGGCGTAGAACGGGTTTCCTCCGGAATCCGCCGCAATCTTGTTCAGAAAATCGTCGGAGAAGGCCGACGGTTCGAACATCCCGGTGACGATCTCCCTTATTTCCTCGCTTTTCAGTGGCGACAGGATGATTTTTTCGGCATCTACGGAGTCGAGGAACCTAACCGCTCTCTTTTCCATTCCGCTCTTCCTGTATGTTGCCAGAATGAGCGAGTTTTCGAGGTTTCTCGAGAGATATTCCAGAGCGAGAAGGGAGAATTCGTCTGCCCAGTGAAGGTCCTCCATAACGAGCATCCTGGGGCCGTTCGTCCCGTCTATGACACTCAGGAGCCTTTCAAGAATCTTTATCTGCTCGCTCTGTAGATTTATATCTTCAAGCGAGGTTCTCACAAGATAGCGCTTGTCCGTAAGCCTCCTGAGAAGAGGAACCGCACCTGCTATTTTTTCCACATCTCCGTCCCATTCGAGGAATATGTCTCCCATTTTTTTCTCTATCTCTTCAAGAGCTTTAATCATATCCCCTCTCATTCTCGGATGTTCTTCCCCGACTATAACGGCAGCCATGAACGAATTTTCGCCGTGTTCTATGAGTATCTTCTTCTCGCCGTATTCCAGCTTTCCGAGGCCCCCCTCGCCTCCGAAGGAGTCCTTCACGAACTCCTGTACCGCAGTAAGCATCGAGCCGAGTATATCCTCGTCCATATCCGACTCTATGTTCGATTCGTGAGCTATAAGTATGCCGTAATTGTTTATGAGGAATATCTCGCCGAAGAAAGCCTCCTTGTCCGAAAGTATGGCCTCTCTTACCCCGGGTATGTCGTAAAACCCGGAAAGAGGTATGTTCTTTCTGTCCGGAAGGAAGTTAACCCTTAGGATTTCGATGCCTTCTGCCTGAGATACGGCTTTTTCCACGAGGGTTGTCTTTCCCATACCCCTTTCGCCCTCTATGAAAACCGTCCCTTTCTTTCCTTTTTTCAGGCCATCTATCAGGTTCTTTATGCGGTAAAGCTCGGATTTCCTTCCGAAGATTGCAGGTGTACACTCCACGCCGGACAATCGATTTCTGTTTAAAAAATATTGGGCGGTGTCCAGGTGTTTCTGTCCGGTTTTCCGCCATCTTTTTAATACCCTTTCATATGCCCCACCGTGAAGCGAATACCCACAGGAGTCTCCGACCTCGACGGAATCATAAAAGGCGGCGTGCCGGTCGGCTCAACCGTACTTCTTTTCGGTGAATTGGGGGCAGGGAACATAGACTTCGCATATACCTCGGCTGCAAAACTTATAATCTCCAAACTTCAGCCCGAGAGAAAGGAGAGCCTTCTCGGCTACGCATGCAGGGAATCGGTTCTGCCGGAGAAGGTCGTTTACATAACCTTTTCACGCTCGAAGGACGACATACTCAGAGAGATAGAGAACGCATTCAGCGAGGAATTCTATAATTCCATATCCGAGAATGTGATTTTCAAGGACTTTTCACAGGATTATTTCAGAGGGACGGTTGTGCCCGCCAGATGGAGCGGAGAAAGCGATGTACCGTCCTTCCTCTCCAAATCGAGTGAAAGGAACATTCTGGAAGGCTTCGTGAATTATGTGGATTCCGTGGGCGAAGGTGCGATGATAATAGTGGATTCTCTCACAGACCTTCTGATAAACGAATCCATAAATCCCAACGATGTGGTAATGACGATGAAAGGTCTTCAGAGGGTCTCGAAAAAGTGGAACGGTGTCGTTTACTTCCTTCTCACCAAAGATGTGGTGGAAAGGTCCTTGGAGCACATGATAGTGGATTCCGTGGACGGTGTTTTCTCATTCACATGGTCCAAGCAGGAGAGGAGCTCCAGAAGGCAGAGATATCTCTATGTGGAGAAGTTCACCAGTCTGTTCCCGCATCTCGGAGACAGCAAGATAGCGAGGTTTGTCACCATGGTAACTGTCGACGGCGGGTATATCGTTATAAATATGGAAAGGATATAGTGGTAATATGGAAAAGGTAAGCACAGGAATTGAAGGATTGGACGAGATGCTTGGCGGAGGAATACCGAAAGGGCATGTGGTGGCCGTTGTAGGGAGCTTCGGCACGGGAAAGACCACCTTCGGTCTGCAGTTCATAAACGAGGGTCTGAAACAGGGTGAGAACGGGATATACATAAGCCTCGAGGAGGACGTGGATTCCATAATCGAGACGGCGGAATCATTCGGATGGGATTTTCAGAAGCATATGGACGATAACAGACTGGCGATATTCAAAATCGAACCTGGCGATGCGGCGACGGCCATAAACAAGATTCAGAGCGAGTTCCCGGACTACATAAAATCCTTCAATGCAAAGCGCCTGGTCCTTGATTCGGCCTCCCTTCTGGAGATGACCTTCGATTCGAAAAAGGAGGCGAGAACAAACCTGTTCTATCTGGCAAAGATGGTGAAGAGTGCCGGAGCCACCGCATTATTCACCGCCGAGGCGGACCCGAGGAACCCGCAGACCTCCAAGGACGGCATAGTGGAATACACTGCGGACGGTGTGATCCTGCTTTCGTACGAAGTCTCGGGCGGTGAGGTCCAGCTTGCCATAAGGGTGGTTAAGATGAGGAGGACCATGCATATTAGGGCCGTAAAACCATACGAGATAACCGACGGCGGCATAGTCGTGAAACCCAGGAGCGAGGTGTTCTGAAGATGGATGATGAGATGTGGGGCAGAATAATCGAGGAGGCAAGAAGGCTCGGCGGAGATGTGCAGGTCATATTTTACACGAAAAATGGACCTTCGTTCCTTGAAAACGAATGGAGGGAACGCGCGGAAATCTGCGGGAGAAGAGCGCTCAGAAATCTCTGGTTTCCCTATGCACCTTATGGAATAATCGAGGCGGAATGCGAAGGGTTCACCCTTTTTGGGACATGGATGCTGGCGGATGAGGAAAGATTGATAGCAGTTAAAAAGATGGATCCGGACGTCGAAAACATGCTCAGAGGGATGGGCTCCAACAACATAGAGAGCGGAGTTTTGCGCCTTTTCTCGTATGAGATGATGCCGGAGGGATGATATGATAATCGCGCAGGTGAGCATAAGTCCCCTTGACAAGGGAATAAGCGTGGGAAAATATGTGAGGGAAGCGGTGAAGGTGATAGAGGAGAGCGGATTGAAATATCATGTATGTGCAATGGCAACCGAGATAGAGGCTCCGAATATGGATACGCTTCTGGATGTGATAAAAAGGGCTGAACAGGCCGTAATCGATGCGGGCTCAAAAAGGGTAGTAACCTACATAAAGATAGACCACAGAGTGGACATAGACGCAACTATGGAGAGAAAAATAAAGGTGGCAAAGGGTGAGCTCTGATGTTTAAAAGATCGGATGGGTCTGGATAACACCGCTCCACCACATCCGCTGCTCTGTTGCATAACTCATTTAGAGTTATGCGATAGAAGAGCGCCATAACTCGTCTTTGAGTTATGGAATGCCGGGCTTCATAGATTCAACAGCATACTGTATATCAGAAATTTTCTCTTAGCTTCCTGAAATGCGGA